>NZ_JAPSJA010000057.1 GCF_031178525.1 Microbacterium sp. | reverse complement strand
TGAGCTGCGCGACGCGGTCGCGCGCGGCGAGCGGATCCACCTGCTGCTGCTCGACCTGAACCTCCCCGACGGCCACGGGCTCGACCTGTGTCGCGAGCTGCGCGCATCCGGACTCGCGGTCGACGTGGTCGCGGTCACGGCCGTGCGCGAGCTGGAGGCCGTGCGGCGGGCGGTTGCGGTCGGAGTGGTGCAGTACCTGATCAAGCCCTTCGTGTTCGAGGTGTTCGCCGAGAAGCTCGCGGCGTACAAGGACTTCTTCGACCGGATGCGCGCCCCGGTCTCGACCCTCAGCCAGCGCGAGGTCGACACGGCGTTCGCCGCCCTGCGCACGTCGAACGCCCCCGGCCTTCCCAAGGGGCTTTCCGAGGACACGCTCGACGCCGTGTCGCAGCTGCTCGCGGACGGCGCCGATCCGCGGTCGGCCACGGAGGTCGCGGAGGCACTCGGCCTGTCACGCGTCACGGCACGTCGCTACCTCGAGCATCTCGCCGACCGCGGCGTGGCCGTGCGCGCCGCCCGTCACGGTTCCCGCGGCCGTCCCGAGCTCGAGTACTCCCGCCCGAGAGCCGCGCCGGAGTGAGTCGGCGCGGCGGCCATCCGCCCGCCGTCCCCGGCTCGCCGTCCCGCATCGGTGCGACGAATGCACGACTCGAGCGGCCTCTCGGTGCTCAAGCCGCACCTCTCCGGGCACCAGCAGACAGCGGCAGCCGCGCGCCGCGCCGGATCAGCGCGGCGTCGCCGCCGCCATCCGCGCCGCCGCCGTGATCTCGCGGTGCTGCCAGCGGAACTGGTGGCGCGCGTCGAACCGCGGCGCGCACTTCACGCACGACATCGGGCGCGTCGGGCGGCGGTGCCGATACGCCTCGTGCCCCGCGGGGCAGATGCCCACCCAGGGGGCGAGCTCGTTCGCGGTCTCGCCGCGGTGCGTGGTGCCGCCGACGTATCCCAGCTCGGCCGCGATGCGCTTCCAGGCGGGCCCGTGCCCCGCCGCCGGCCCCGCGAGCGCGTGCGCGACCTCGTGCAGCAGCGTCTGGTGGTTCGTGTCGTCGTCGTAGCGCGCCGTCAGGTAGCGCGACACCGAGATGCGCTTGCGCGCGTAGTCGCACAGCCCGGCCCGGCGCTTGGCGTTGTCGAAGCCGAACGTCCACGACGGATCCAGATGGTGGTCGATGAGGGCCTGCGCCCACACCCGCACGCGATTCAGATCCGACACATCCGAAACGCTATCCGCCGTCACGGACATCCGGACGTCTCGACGCGGGTTCTCAGGGCAGCAGCCGGGTCACGAGCTGGTCGACGATGTCGTCCGTCGAAGTGTCCGGATCGATCGGCACCGTCAGGCGGTCGAGCATGAGCCCGTCGATCGCGTAGTGGAAGAGGGCGATCTCGGCCCGCGTACCCGGCAGTCCCGCCTGTTCGTTGAAGGCCACGTCCGCGTCGAAGCCGCGACGGCGCCACGCGCTCAGCGCGTCGGCGACGGCGGGACGTCGCGCCGCCTCGAGCCGCAGCTCGAACAGGGCGAGGGACACATCCGGATCGGCCGCGAGGCGCGCCACGACGTCGCGGATGTACGTGGCGAACAACGCGCGCGTCGGCTCCTCGGCCGCGCGGGCGGCGAGGACATCCGGGTCGGGCGTGAGCCGCTGCTCGATCCGGCCGACCAGCTCGGCGATCAGCGCGTCGCGCGTGGGGAAGTAGTTCGAGGCGGTGCCCCGCGGTGCGCCGGCCGCGGCGTCCACCGCGCGGTGCGTCAGCCCCCGCGCGCCGGACTCCGCCAGCACCCGGATGCCCGCGTCCGCGAGGGCGGCGCGGCGATCGTCGTTCCTCGCCATGAACCGAGGGTAGCGCGAACCACGACATCTGTCGTACTCTGCTATCAACCACTACACATGTCGTGATTGGAGCGCAGGATGCGCGAACTCGTCTACTACGTCGCCGTCTCCCTCGACGGCCACATCGCGGCCCCCGATGGGGCTTTCGATGCGTTCCTCGTCGAGGGCGACCACGCCGCGGTGCTGTTCGGGGAGTTCGGCGACGCGATCCCGGCGCACGTGCTGAGCGCCCTCGGCCTCGAGCCGCCGCGCACCCGGTTCGACACGCTCGTGATGGGCTGGAGCACCCTGGTCCCCGGCCTCGAGATCGGGATCGACAGCCCGTATCCGCACCTGCGTCAGTACGTCGCGAGCCGTGGCGACAAGCAGGTCACGCCGGACGTCACGCTCACGCGCGATCCGGTCGCGACCGTCCGCGAGCTTAAGGCCGAGGACGGTCTCGACATCTGGCTCGCGGGCGGCGGAGAGCTCGCGGGCGCGCTGCTGGACGAGATCGACCGGCTGGTGCTCAAGCGCAATCCGTTCGCATTCGGATCCGGCATCCCGCTGTTCGGTGGGGCTCCGTACGAGCCGCGCCGGTTCGAGCTGGCGTCGGTGCGAGCGTTCGAGTCCGGCGTCGTGATCGAGGAGTACGTGCGGCGCTGACTGCCCGTGCCGGGCGAACGCCGAGCAGGTCTCAGCTGGCGATCGACGAGCGCTGGCGGCGCCGGTCGGCCGCCTCGATGCACTGCATCGTGGGCTCGAGTTCGGCGTCGGTCGCGCCGGACTCCTGGCGCAGGAACAGCGACTGCTTGAAGTCCGCCCGCGCGCCGTTCATGTCGCCGGCGTCGTAGCGCGTCTTGCCGCGGTGCTGCAGCGCGAACGCCGCGATCGAGTTCCAGCCCTGGCCCTCGGCCTCGTCCGCGCACGTCGACAGCTCGTGCTCGGCCGCGCCGTACGCGCCGCGCCACTGCTGCACGGATGCGTGCAGGATGCGTGCGCGCAGCAGGTCCTTGCGGGTGCCCGACATGCGCGCCAGACGCACGGCCTGCTCCGACAGGGCGAGGGCGTCGTCGAGCTGGCCCAGGACCTTCAGCAGCCAGACGCGCTCGAGCAGGGCGGGCAGGCTGCGCTGCTGCCCGATCTCGTCGAGGCGCTCGCGGCACTGGGCCGGGTCGACGATCTCGCGCAGAGTCTCGGGGTCATACCCGTGGATGTAGCTCACTCGCGCAACTCCCTTCCCGCGGCCGTGCCCGTCCAGTGTGCCCCGGACGTCCGCGATCCGGAGCAGGCCACGCCCACGCGCGCCGGATCGGGCTACCGCTCGAACAGCACCGCGCTGGGTTTGGGTGAGTCGGTGGCATCGCCGTCCACCGCCGGGCGCGCGCCCTGGATGAACGCGTCGATCTCGGCACCCTGCGCCACCTTCGCCGGATGCGGCCCCGCCGCCATGAGCCGCGGCAGCCAGTCCGTCGGCAGGGGAGCGGCCGACGCCGCGATCACGAGATTGCCGAACCGGCGGCCCTTCAGCACCTGCACCTCGGCCAGCACGACCACCTCGGGAAGCACCTCGCGGATCGTCGCGACCTGGCGCCGCGCGAACGCCAGCCCGGATCCGTCCGCCACGTTCACCAGCAGCACGCCCGCGGGCGCGAGCAGCGCCGCGGCCGCGCGGTAAAACTCGACGGTCGTGAGGTGCGCGGGCGTCTGCGCGCCCGAGTACACGTCCGAGACGAGCAGGTCGACCGATCCGGCCATCGCCGCGGGCAGGCGCGAGAGCCCCTCGCGGGCGTCGCCGATCCGGATCCGGATGCTCGCGCCCCGCGGAAGCGGCAGGTTCTCGCGCACCAGGTCGACGAGCGCCTGCTCGAGCTCGATCACCTGCTGCCGCGATCCGGGCCGCGTCGCCTCGATGTACCGCGGGATCGTCAGCCCGCCGGCGCCGAGATGCACGGCCGTGAGCGGCCCATCGGAAAGCTGGTCGATCACGGCGCCCATGCGTGCGACGTACTCGAAGTGCAGGTGGGTGGGATCCGACGGATCGACGTGCGACTGCGGCGTGCCGTCGACGTCGACCTCGTAACCGTTCGCGTACTCGCTCGGCACGACCCGGGCGATCCGTCCGTCCGACAGCCGGGCGCTGGGCGTCTCCGCCTCGCCGCGCCGCTGTCGTCCCATGCGTCCAGGCTACGGCCGCGACCTCCCCTCGCCCCTCCCGAGGCGAGACCTCACCTCCGCGGCGAGCCCCATCTCGGCCGCGAGACCTCACCTCCGGCGCGAGACATCACCGTGCGGCGATGTCTCGTGGCGCGGATGAGGTCTCGCGGGTCAATACGCTGAACGGATGGATCGCGGACGCGTCGCGCTGGCAGGGGTCACCACGGCGCTGGTGGGCTTCGCGAGCTCGTCGGCCGTGGTGCTGGCGGGGCTGCAGGCCGCGGGGGCGACCACGGCACAGGCCGCATCCGGCCTCGTGGCGCTGTGTCTGACGCAGGCGCTCGGCATGCTCTGGCTCGCCCAGCGCACGCGGCTGCCGGTGGTGCTGGCGTGGTCGACGCCGGGCGCGGCCCTGCTCGCCGCCGCGACGGTGCCGGAGGGCGGCTGGCCGGCCGCCGTCGGGGCGTTCGCGATCACCGGTGCGCTGATCGTGCTGACCGGGCTGTGGCCGGCCCTGGCTCGTGCGGTCGCGGCGATCCCCGCGCCGATCGCGCAGGCGATGCTCGCCGGCGTCCTGGTCGGACTGTGCCTCGCTCCGGTGCGCGCGCTCGTCGACCAGCCGTGGGACATCCTGCCGATCGTCCTGGTCTGGCTGGTGCTGATCCGCTTCGCTCCGACCTGGGCGTCGCCCGCCGCGTTCGCGGTGGGACTCATCGTGCTGGGCGTCGAGGCGGCGCGGCACGGCGGGCTCGCGGGGCCCATCCTCCCCGTGCTCGACCCGGTGCTGCCGGCATTCACCTGGCAGGCGGCGGTCGGCATCGCGCTGCCGCTGTACGTCGTCACGATGGCATCGCAGAATGTGCCCGGATCGGCAGTGCTCGCCTCCTACGGCTACCGGCCTCCGTGGCGGGAGAGCATGATCGTCACGGGCATCGGCACCATGGCCGGCGCCCCGTTCGGGGGACACGCGATCAACCTCGCGGCGATCACTGCCGCGCTCGCCGCCGCGCCGGAATCGCATCCGGATCCCGCAGAGCGGTGGCGCGCGGTCCGGGTCTCGGCGCTGCTCTACCTCCTGCTCGCCGCGCTCTCCACGGCCCTGACCACCTTGGTCGCCGTCGCCCCGGGCGTGCTCGCCGCCGTCGCGGGCCTTGCACTGCTGCCGACCCTCGGGTCGTCGCTGCGGGCCGCGATGGGGGAGGGCCACGGCCGCATCCCCGCGGTGATCGCCTTCGTCGTTGCGGCGAGCGGCATCTCGGTGCTCGGGATCGGCGCGGCTTTCTGGGCTCTGGTCGCCGGGCTCGTCACCCACGCGCTGCTGCGCGGTCGCTGATCGTCGGACCGCAGGCTCCGGGGACCCGGGTACGACTACCCGGGCACCGGGTGAAAACACGGGGTGGAGATCCCGATATGCCGGGTGAACCTGATATCCAAGAGGTGGGGGATGTCCGTTCGGCCTTTTTCAAAGGCCGGATACACGGACGCGCGCGATCGCGAGGGGGAGCTCGGGTCGGTACCCGAGTTCCTCCGCCGGCGGCGGCGGTGGCGCGTTGATCTGGAGGTAGGGCGCGTGGGGAAGCAGTTCTTGGGCGGGTCGCGGGCGCCCGAATGCGTGTCGACAGACCCACTCGGTGAGCTGCGGAACGCTCTGGAGTCTGGCCGGGTCGATCTGGCGAACACACAGGTGATCGGATCCTGGGCCGGTCTGCTCGATGCGCACGCCGGCGAGGTGAGGGCTCTGCTCTCACCGCTTGCCAGCAGTCAACTGGTGAGGTATCCGCTGCTCGGGCTCCTCCTCGGCTTCGCGAGCTTCACGGATCCGGCCACACGACCGCGCGCCTCGCGCTACTTCGAGATCGCGGTGCTCGCCGCGCGCTCGCGCGCCGCGGAGGCGCCGATGCCGGAGCGGATCGCACTTCACTGCGCCGAAAGCGCCGCGCTGCGGCATCTCGGTCAGATGAGCGAGGCGACAAGCGCTGCGTGGACGGCCGTGCGCCTGCTCAACGTCGCCCCGGACGAGGATCTCTCACAGATCGACCAGCTGCCTCGGCTCTACGCCGACCTGGGATGGACCCTCTTCGAAGGCGGCCGCAGTGAGGACGCACTGGTCGCGTTTCTGCGGGGCCTGTCGGCATCCGGGCCGCTGGCCGACAGCAACGGCAATCTCGCGGCGATCTGCGCCATGCAGGCACTCGAGGGGGACATCGCCTCCGCTCGCGACAACATCGCGCGTGCCCGGGCCGGAACGACGGATGGCGGGGTCGGCCCACGGGGGCGTCTGTACGTCGAGCTCGCCTCGGCCCTGCTCAGCCTGGAGAGCCTCGATGCCGATGCCGCGGCACAGCATGTCACGGCCATCGGGCCGGTCAGTGCCGTGACCGACGGGTGGATCGAGTACGCGCGCCTGAACGCCGCCACTGCGCTGGTCGCAGGCCGTCCCGGTGAAGGCCTCGCCGAGCTGGACCGGGTGATGCGGATGCGCGTGAGTGATGGCAGGTCGCGCTACGCGCAGTGCCGGCTCGCACCTGTCCGGGCGCTTCTCCAACTGGCGCTCGGCAATCTTGAAGCCGCTGGCGCCCTGTTGCGCGAGACTGGCGGGAAGACTCCGCAGATCCGGATCGGGTTGGCGCGGGTGGACCTCGTGCGCGGTCGCTTCCATGCCGCACTGAACGCCGTCGCCGCGCTTCCCGTCGCGCGCCTCTCGCCGCGCACCGTCGCGGAGGCGGCCGCCGTCGAGGCCGCTGTGCTCCTGCGCCTACCGAGCACTCCTCGAACGCGCGGCGCAGTGGATCGCTTGGGGGCACTGCTGCGATCGACGGGTCTCAGACTGCCTGTGGCCTTCCTGCCGCGCGGCGACTTCGAGCGAGTGCACGCGGCGCTGACCGAGCGTGGCTATGGTGACGTCTGTACGGGGGTCCGTGCCGTGCTGCCCGATCTCTCCGGGCTTGCGCTGACCGCTCGTGAAGCGGCGCTGCTGCGCGCGCTGGCCGAGCCCGACGCATCGCGCGCCGGCATCGCGCAGCAGCTGCACGTCTCGGTCAACACCGTGAAGACGCAGCTGCGCCTGCTGTACCGCAAGCTCGGCGTCTCCGATCGCCAGGCGGCGCTCGCGGTCGCTTTCGAGCGACGGCTGCTGGACGAGGACGACGAGGCGCCAGTCCTGTAGCGCCGCTGCCCCGATGCGGCGCGGGTGATGCCGGGGTGAAGATCCCCGCGAAACCTTGGCTGGGGCGGACGCCTCCGTGAAAGCTGAATGCTTGGTGAGTGCTCGCTGTGTGGGCGCTGGCCGATCCGCCGATCGTCCCATCGGCGGTCTGCATCACATGGGGGATTTCATGAGCAGCATCCTTTCGGCGAGCCCGGGAAGACGCAGGCGCGGTGTGCGCGCCGCGCTGTCCGCGGCGACCGCGTTCATCGTCGCGGCCGGCAGCGTGCTCGTGGCCGCTCCGGCGACCGCGGCGACGGTGTACGAGATCCGCGGGGCGTGGGAGGACGGTACTCCGTCGACGGTGGGGCGAGGCGACGTCGTGAACGCCATCTGGCGGGTGAACGTCAATGACGACGCGGCCGCGCCCGCGAACGAGCCGGTCGACAACGTGACGTTCACCGTGACGGCGGCGAATGGGATCTTCCAGGAGATCCCGGATCTCTGTCTGACCGCAGACGTCGATCCGGCATCCTCGATCTCCGAGGATGGCCGAGTGCTCACCTGCAACCTGGGCACCGTCATCCAGGGAACCGCCGTCGTCGTGCAGACGCCGACCGTGGCAACCGGCTCGACCGGCGATCAGATCACCGCGACGGGCGAGATCGCGGGACAGCAGCAGCCTCTGACTCCCATCGATATCCAGAACGCCTTCGCGATGGATATGCACTTCGGCCAGAACACCGAAGTCACTCGATGGAACGCTGGAGGAACCGCTCTCACCCTCGACCTCCAGTGGTCGCTTCGTCTCGGCAAGGGGTCGGACCCTGGTCCGAACGAAGTCACGTATCGTCTGAATCTCTCGGAGCTCAACGGCGGCGCGATCACTGTCGGCGCACATCCGAGAGGCGGACAGGTCGGCTGTAGTCCGTTCGAGTTCTACTCCGCCCAGGGCCACCCCTGGTCTGAGCTTCCTGGCTATCCGCTCGATCAGCAGGCTCCCTTCGTCGAGGAGTGCGTCCTCACGGAAGTCGCTCCTGGCCAGTTCGATCTGACTCTGCGCGGCATCAACTACGACCTGGTGCAGGTGCCGACCAAGGATTCCACGGGCAGGCCGCTTCCCACGGACTGGACCTACATCGCCAGCGGAAGCCTCTGGTTCGATGTAGCCACGAACCAGCAAGGCTCTGTGACCCTCCAGTCCAGCGCGCCTACCTACGAGTCCACGACAGGTTTGACTTCGACCGACTTCACGACCAACAACACGACCAACAAGTCGTACACCCGGCCGGGAACGTGGAGCGCTGGGTGGGATCGAAGCTGGACGAGAAGCGGCGGCCAAGCCTGGGATGACTCGTACCGCATCTCCGCGGGCACCAACGTGCGAGCTGTTTCGACCAACGCCTTCTGGACGGACACCGCCGCTCCTGACGCTCTGTACGGCTCCTGCATCACGCTGGACACCAAGTACGCGACGTATGTGAACGCCACTCCTTGGGCGACCGATCACCTCACCGGAACCGGAGCTCACCGATTCGAGCCGACCGCCACCGAGTATTACGTCGGCGGCGATCCCCTTCTTGACCCGAACAGCCCGCAGTACGACCCCAACCAGTTCAACTGCGGCGCGGATGCAGGAGGCTGGACCACCACTCAGCCCGAGAACCCGGCAGACGTCAAGGCCGTTCGCATCACCTTCCCGTTCTCGGCTTTCGAGGAAGAGGACGCGACGTACCTCCAGCTGTACGTCCAGCAGACCATCAAGCCTGACCTGGAGATCGGTCAGGACGTATGGATGTTCGGCGGAGTGATGCAGAACGGAGCGTGGACGAATCCCACGGCCGCCTATCGTCCGATCATCGAGACCGCAGACGCTCGCTATCCGCACACCAACGGTCGCCGCGACATTCTCCGCATCATCTACGCAACGCCGTCCATTCAGAAGTCCGTCGATCGCTCTGTCGTCAAGGCGGGCGAGCCTGCCAACTTCACGCTGACGTATGCGGCGAACGGTGCCGGTGCGATTCCGCCGACGGTCGATGACTACGAGATCGTGGACACCCTGCCGGTCGGCATGACCTACGTCGAAGGCTCTGCTGATCCGGCTCCTTCGATCACCGTGGAAGATGGTCGACAGGTGCTCAGGTGGTCGCTCGATGGCGTACCCACCAACGCCCCGCAAGCGCTCACTTACCAGGCGGTTGCCGGGAACTCCGTGACGCCGGGACAGGTGCTCACGAACACGGTTACCAGCTCGCTGGCCGGAGAGACCTCTCTTCCCTCCAATGCTCAGGTGACGCTGAGCACGAGCGGCAACACGATTCTGGGCAAGACGACGGATCAGTGGTTCATCGCGAACCCGGACGGTGACGGCTCGGGCGAGTCGGGGTCGTGGACGGTGACGCTGCGGTCGCAGGACCCGCTGCCGCAGGCGTTCACCGACACGATCGACATCCTCCCGTACAACGGTGACGGGCGAGGGACCGACTTCGCCGGCAGCTACGACGTGACGTCGGTGGATGCGCCTGCCGGGTCGACCGTCTACTACACGACCGAGGATCCCGCCAACCTGTCCGACGACCCGTCCCACGCCTCGAACGGCGCCGCAGGCGACCCCACGGGGAACCAGGTCGGCTGGTCGACCACGCCGGTGCCCAACCCCACGGCGATTCGCGTGATCGACGGTGAGCTGGCTCCGGGTGCGACGCGTTCGTTCGTGGTGACCATTCAGCCGGACGGCGCCGAGCCGGGGGATGTGTACGTCAACCGCGCGCAGTCGATC
Source organism: Microbacterium sp. (assembly GCF_031178525.1). Lineage (GTDB taxonomy): Bacteria > Actinomycetota > Actinomycetes > Actinomycetales > Microbacteriaceae > Microbacterium. The sequence continues at coordinate 2,349 of NZ_JAPSJA010000057.1, read as the reverse complement.
GCTGAGCACACCGAGCTGGTGATGCGCACGTCGGAGCCGCTGACGATGGGCACCTACTACTCGGTGTCGCTGAAGAAGTATGTGCAGGGTCGCGAGGGCGACTGGGTCGACGCGAACGACGCGGCCGAGTACCCGTCCTTCCGTGACGGCGAGGATGTCACATACCGGGTCGTCGTGACGAACACGGGTCAGGGCACCCTGCGCGACCTGGTCATCACGGATGACCAGCAGCCCGAGCTGGGGTCGTTCGAGATCGATGAACTCCTGCCGGGTACGGACAACGCGCACGTCGAGGAGTACACGATCACCCTCGGCGAGGGTGGCGCGGACACGCTCATCAACAACGCGTGTGTGAACGCGCCGCGACCCGCCGACACCGAGGAAGACGTGCAGGAGAGCTGCGATCCGGCCGGCATCATCCTGGACGGCGACCCCGAGCACGAGAAGACCCTCGTCTCGGCGACGCCGGTCGGGAACGGGCAGTGGGAGCTGGTCTACGACATCGACGTGACGAACACGACGGTGCACGCCACGTCCTACGACCTGGACGACACGCTGCGGTTCACGGACGAGGCGACGATCGTCTCCGCCGAGGTCACCGACAGCCCCGACGGGGTGACGCTCGCGACGCCGGCGTGGAACGGTCAGGAGGACATCCGGATCGCGACGAGCGTGCCGCTGCTCGGTACGGATGACGCGGGCTACGCGGCGCACCGGTACGAGGTGACGGTCGTGGCGGAGGTGCCGTTGTTCCTCCCGGGTGCAGGTACGGCGGATGATCCGACGCAGTGCGGTGCCGAGGGGGATGACTCGGCGCGTGCGTTCAGTAACACGTCGGCGCTGACGGATCGTGCCGGTGAGGTCGAGGAGGATCGGGCGTGTGCGCCGATCCCGTCGATCGACATCGCGAAGTCGGTCTCCGAGGGTCCGACGCCCAACGGGGATGGCACGTGGACGGTGGTGTACGACATCGTCGCCACCAACGCCGGTGACGCGGACGGCGTCTATGACGTGACGGACATGATGACCGCCGACGGTGACCTGGTGGTCGAGTCGGGCCGGGTGATCACCACCCCGGAGGGTGTGACGGCGTCGCCGGATTGGACGGGTCTGGGTGCTGCCCAGACCGATCCGGAGAACCTGATCGCCGCGGACGTCACCCTGCCCGCGGGTGGGGCGCACACCTATCAGGTGGAGGTCGTGCTGTCGGTGGATGCGGCAGACGGTGCCCCCGTGGTGACGTCGTGCGATGCGGCCGGTGGTGGCAGCGGTGGTCTGTCGAACACGGCGCAGGTCGAGCACAATGACCTGACCGATGACGCCGCGGCGTGCATCACGGTGGCGTTCATCACGGTCGACAAGACCGTCGCTTCCGGCCCGGTCCCGAACGGGGACGGCACCTGGACGGTGGTGTACGAGATCGTGGCCGAGAATGTCGGCGCCGCTGCCGGTGACTACGACGTGTACGACCAGCTGCGTTTCGGTGAGGGCATCGAGATCGAGTCGACCGACATCACCGCTCCGGCGGGTGTGACCCTGGCGAGCGGCTGGACCGGCCTGGGGGACGCGGCCGACGCGGCCGAGAACCTGATCGCCGGGGGCGTGACGCTCGAGGCCAGTGCCAGCGACACGTACGCGGTGGAGGTCGTGGTGTCGATGGACGAGGACACGATCGATCCGTCGGTGCTGCAGTGCCCCCCGCCGGGCTTGGGCCTGTCGGGCGGCCTGGCGAACGGGACGCTGCTGGACCACAACGGCATCGAGGTCGTCGACGCGACCTGCCCGACGCTGCCGCTGATCGATGTGGACAAGTCCATCTCCGATGGTCCGACCGGCAACGGTGACGGCACGTGGACGATCACGTACGATCTGGTCGCGACCAACTCCGGTGCGGCGGAGGGTCTGTACGACATCGCCGATGAGCTGCAGTTCGGTGAGGGTATCGTGATCGAGTCCGCCGAGGTCTCCACGACCCCGGAGGGTGTGACGGCCAACGCCGACTGGAACGGCCGCGGCGAGAACAACATCGCAACCGACGTCGCCCTCGAGGCGGCAGGGACGCACACCTACAAGGTGCAGGCTGTCGTGTCCCTTGACCTCGACAGCGTGACGCCCGACTCGCTGGGCTGCACGCCCGGGGGGGCCGGTGGGCTGGCGAACACGGTGGAGTTGACCCATAACGGTGAGACGCGGTCGGATGACGACTGCGCCCCGCTGCCGCTGATCGATGTCACCAAGTCCCTCTCGGGTGCGGTGGTGCCGGTCGAGGGCGAGGAGGGCGTGTACGACGCGTCCTACGAGATCACCGTCACCAACCGCGGGGCCGCGGTTGGTGACGGTGATCTCGTA
>NZ_JAPSJA010000056.1:8196-12256 GCF_031178525.1 Microbacterium sp. | reverse complement strand
GTCGGGTGCGGTCAGGGACTGCTCGCGTGGCGCCTCTCGCATCGGTTCGGCCGTGTGCTCGCCGTCGACGCCGACGAAGGGCAGGTCGCCGCGACCGCGGCGCGCTGCGCGGACCGCCCGAACGTCGCTGCGCGACACGCGTCCTTCGACGACGTCGAGGGGCGCTTCGACTGCATCACGATGGTCGCCGTGCTCCACCATCTCGACCTCGAGGTCGCGCTGCGGCGGGTGCGCGCCCTCCTCTCCCCCGGTGGGCGTCTGCTCGTCGTCGGGCTCGCCCGCTCGAGCGGGCCCGTCGATCTGGCGTGGGACCTGCTGTCGGTCGCGACCAACCCGCTGATCGGCGTCATCCTGCATCCGCGACCGGTTCTCGATCCGCCGGTCTCGGATCCGTATCCCACGAAGGATCCGGACCTCACGCTGCGGGACATCCGCGCCGCTTTCGCGCGGCACCTGCCCGGGGCCCGCTTCCGCCGCCGCCTCGGCTTCCGCCACACGATCGAGTGGACGGCGCCGGAGTGAGTGCCCGTCAGTCGCGCCGGTCGCGCAGCCACACCGCGGCGAGCGCGCCCGCGACCGCGCCGAACAGGTGGCTCTGCCACGAGACGCCGGGCTGCGTCGGCAGCACGCCCCACAGCAGCCCGCCGTAGACGGCGCCGACCGCGACGCCGATCAGGAGCTGTCCGATCCGGCGATTGAAGAGGCCGCGCAGGATGACATACGTCAGCCATCCGAAGATGAGCCCGCTCGCGCCGAGATGGAGCGTGCTGAGCCCGCCCGTGAACCACACGGCCGCTCCCGCACCGAACCAGATGATGGCGGTCGCCGCCACGCCGCGGCGGTAGTCGACCGCGAGAGCGAGGAACCCGAGCACGAGCGCCGGCACCGTGTTCGCGATGAGGTGCGGCCACCCGCTGTGCAGCAGCGGCGCCCACAGGATGCCCCCGGCCCCGTCGACGCGCCACGGCGTGATGCCGCCCGCGTCGAGCCGGTTCATCAGCACGGTGTCGACGATCTCGATCACCCACAGGGCCGCGACGAACAGGACGACGGTCACGGCCGCCGGACCGATCGCCCACCGGCTGCGGGTCGGCGGGACGACCGGTTCGCTCATGCCGCGATGATATCCGCGGCGCCTCACGGCTCGCCCCGCGCGAAGGATGACGGGCCCGGAGGATCAGGCGACAGGGCGCACGACCACCGGCACGGGATCGATGGCCACCTGCACCCTCTCGTCGAAGCCCAGGCGCTCGGTCGCGGCATGCTGCAGCCAGAGCATCGCGCCGGACTCGGTGCGCACGAGCGTGCGCCGCAGCGATCCGAGGAACGTCGACTCCTGCACGACGGCCGGGATCGATCCGCCGAGGCGCACGTTCTCCGGGCGCAGGAAGGCCTCCCCGGGGCCGGCCGCGGCCTCGCCGACGACGGGAAGGTCGACGCCGAGCACCGAGGCGATGCCGCCCGCGACCGTCGCGGGGACGATCGACGACAGGCCGACGAACGCCGCGACACCCGGCGTCGCGGGGCGCAGGTAGAGCTCCTCGGGCGAGCCGATCTGCTCGATCCGGCCGGCGTTCATGACGGCGATCCGGTCGGAGACGGCGAGCGCCTCCTCCTGGTCGTGTGTGACGAACACCGTCGTGGTGCCGAGCCGCAGCTGGATGCGCCGGATCTCGTCGCGCAGCTGGACGCGGACCTTCGCGTCCAGCGCGGACAGCGGCTCGTCCAGCAGCAGCACGCGCGGCTCCGTGACGAGCGCCCGTGCCAGCGCGACGCGCTGCTGCTGGCCGCCCGACAGCTGGTGCGGGAACCGGTCGGCGAGGTGACCGAGGCCCACGAGGTCGAGGGCGTCTCCCGCACGCCGGGTCGCGATGCCGCGGCCCACGCCGCGGCGCCGCAGCCCGAACGCCGCGTTGTCCACGACCTTCAGATGCGGGAACAGCGAGTAGGCCTGGAACACCATGCCGATGTCGCGCTTGTTGGTGGGCGTCCCTGACACGTCGTGCCCGCCCAGCAGGACGGACCCCCCGGTCGCCTGCTCGAGGCCGGCCAGCACGCGCAGCGCCGTGGTCTTGCCGCAGCCCGACGGACCGAGCAGCGACACGAACTCCCCGGGCCGGATGTCGAGGTCGATGCCGTGCAGCACCCGGGTGGAGCCGTAGTCCTTCACGACCCGGCGGAACTCCACGCGCGTCCCCTCGCCGGCCTCGGCCAGCAGGGCGTTCTCCTCTGTGCGGGGCAGCCCGCGGGGGACGTCTTCGACGGCGGTCATGACGAGACCTTCTCTTCCTTCAGGGGCTCTTCCTCCACCGGCATGTCGCCTGCCGGCACGTTCTTCGTCTCCGGGTCGTGCGCCGGCGCTTCCTTCGCCCGCGCTTCGGTGGCACGCGCCTTCTTCCGCCGCGCATCGGAGCGGCGCCCGCCCGCGGCGAAGCCGAGCGCCAGCAGCAGAAGGAACACCAGCCCGAGAGCGAGCAGGGTGAAGATCGCGGGCGCGACGGGGTCCTGCTTCTGCACGACGACCATCGCCGTCTGCAGCACCTGGCGGTTCAGAAGCGACGCGATCGTGAACTCGCCGAGCACGACGGCGACCGAGATGAGCGAGGCGGCGAGCAGCCCCTGCCGCAGATTGGGCACGAGCACGCGCAGCACGACGTCGATCCAGCTCGCGCCGAGTGAGCGCGCCGCCTCGGTGAGGGTGCGCAGGTCGAGCGCGTCGAGCGAGGCCTGGATCGCGCGGTACGCGAACGGCAGCACCGTGATGCCGTACGCGAACGCGAGCGTCCAGGCGCCCGTGCCGAGCGTGCGGCCGATCTGCAGGTAGATCGGCGCGAGGCCCACGACGAGCACGATCGCGGGGATGGAGATCGGCAGCAGTGCCACGAACTCGAAGCCGCGGCGCAGCGCCGGGAAGCGCAGGTTCACCAGGATGATCGTCGGCGTCAGGAGGATCAGCACGATCCCCACCGTCACGACGGCGAGCAGCAGCGAGTTGCCGAGACCCGTCCAGATCGGACGCAGCGTGGCGGCATTGGCAGGATCGACGAGGCCCGCCCAGTGCGCGCCGGTCAGCTCCCCCGTGGCGATGTCGCGCAGCGTGTAGAGGAGCGTGCCCACGAGCGGGACGAGGAACGCCCCGCCCACGACGACGCCGATCAGCCAGCGGGTCGCGCGTCCGGGCGCGATGCCCGCGGTCACCGCTGCCACCTCGCGGCCCGCCGCTGCACCGCGGCGTACGCCCACATGGCGAGCGCGACGATCACGATCATGCCGAGCGCCAGGGCGCCGGCGAGGTTCTCGCGACCCAGCACCGTCTCGCTCGTGAGCGCCGCGCGGATCTGCAGCGGCACGATCTGCGCGCCCTGGCTGGCCAGCGCGGCCGCGGTGGCGTAGGACGAGAACGCGTTGGCGAACAGCAGCAGCAGGCTCGCGAGGAACGCGGGCGCGAGCACGGGTACGCCGACGTGGGCCCAGAAGCCGCCGCGCGTGCCGCCGAGTGTGAGGTTCGCCTCGGCCCACTGGGGCTTCAGCGCCGCGAGCGCGGGCATGAACGTGATGACCATGAGCGGCACCTGGAAGTAGATGTACGGGCCGAACAGGCCGGCGAGCTCGTAGATCCACGGCCCGTCGGCATACGGCTGGATGCCGATCCCCTGCAGCAGCACGGTCACGACGCCCTGCAGACCGAAGGTGGCGATCCAGGCGAACGCGAGCATGACGCCGCCGAACTGCGCGAGCACGCTCGCGGCCGCGTCGACGACGCGGCGCATCGGGTGCGCCTCATCCACGCCGAGCAGGGCGTAGCAGACGAGGGCACCGAGCACGGAGCCGATGACCGCGGTCGCGGCCGACAGCCACACGGTGTTGCCGAACACGGCCAGGATCGTCGGGTCGCCGAGCGCCGCGAGGTTGTCGGCGGTGAGGTTCCCGTCGCCGTCGAACAGCCCGGATGCGAGCGCGAGCACCGTGGGCAGCACGAGGAAGAGCAGGATGTACGCCGCGAAGGGCGCGAGCCCCAGCCAGGCGAGGAGCGTCGCGCCGGCGGGGCGCCGGCGCGACG
>NZ_JAPSJA010000056.1:0-8186 GCF_031178525.1 Microbacterium sp. | reverse complement strand
CGGGGGTGGGCGCGCCCCCAGCTGCGTGCCGCGGGCCGCCGGGGGGGGGGGGCCCGCCCCCCACGACGGGGTGACCGCGGCCCCAGCGCCGGTGACGGCGCCGGGGTCCGCGGCAGCGAGGGGGACGACGGTCACTGGACCGCCGCGGCCCACTTCTCGCCGAGCAGCACGCCGGCGGCGTCGCTCTGCTCCTCCGTGGGAACGAGCGTCTCGGCGGGCGTGGCGGGCAGCGCGCTCGCGAGGTCGGCGTCGATCGTGCCGGCCTCGGTCATGGCGTCCATGCGCGCGGGACGGGCGCCGCCCTTCAGCCACAGGTTCTGCACCTCGTCGCTGTAGAGGAACTCCTGCCAGAGACGCGCGGCCGCGGGGTGCGGCGCGTCCTTGTTGATCGCCTGGTTGTAGTACCCGGCGTAGCCCTTGTCGGCGAAGACGACGACCTCCCAGTCGGGGTTGTCGGCCTTGTGCGTCGCGTTCAGGTAGTCCCAGTCGAACACCACCGGCGTCTCGCCGCTCGCGACGGTCGCGGTGGTGACGTCGACCTTGAGCAGGTTGCCGGCCTCCTGCAGGTCGGCGAAGAAGTCGATGCCGGGCTGGAAGTCGTCGAGCTCGCCGCCGGACTGGACGGTCGCGAGGCCGACGGCGGCGAAGGCCGCGCCCGCCTGCGTCGGGTCGCCGTTGATGGCGACCGCGCTCTTGTAGTCGGCGCCGAGGAGGTCCTCGAGCGACTCCGGCGCGGGGAACTTCGACGAGTCGTAGCCGACCGACATGTACCCGCCGTAGTCGCCGACGAAGAGGCCGCTCGGCTCCTTCAGCGCCTCGGGGATGTCGTCCCACGTCTGCACCTTGTAGGGCGCGAAGTGGTCGGTGCTCTGCAGCGCGACGGTGAGACCGAGGTCGAACACGTCGGGGGCGGTGTCGAGGCCCTCGTTCGTCTCGGCGGCGGCGATCTCCTCGGCGCTCGAGATGTCGGGCGACTGCTCGGTGATGGCGATCTCGGGGTACTTCGAGGCGAAGAGGTCGAGGATCTCGCCGTAGTTCGCCCAGTCACGCGGCAGCGCGATGACGTTGAGCGCGCCCTCGGCCTTAGCGGCCTCCTCGAGCGCCTCGAACGAGCCGAAGTCGGCGACGCTGGTGGCGGTTGCGGCGTCCGTGGCGGCGCCGGATGCGTCGCCGTCCGCGGGGGCCGACGCGTTCGACGCGCAGCCGGTCAGGGCGAGAGCCGACGCGGCGACGAGGCCGAGAGCGGCGAACAGGGATCGACGGATCATGGATGTCCTCCGGTGGGGTGGGATGCCCGCGCTGTGGTGCGGGCGCGCTCGGGCAGCGCGCGTCTCGGGGCGAGACGCCCTGACGCTACGCATGCCGCGTGAACGTCCCGCTCTCCGGGAGGTGAACGGCACCGGCGGCCCGGGTTACGGGTTCATGGCCCGTATCCCGGCATCCGTGTCAGTACACGATGCTGAGGAACGGTGCGCGCGGCACCCGCAGCGCGGCATCCAGCGTGTCGATCGCCTCGGCCGATCCGGTCACGCGGCCGGCCGCCCGCAGCACCGGCAGCGAGAACCCGCCGAGGTAGACCGCCGACAGCTCGATGACCGACAGCGCGACATCCGGCTGGTCCTCGCTCGCCACGACGCGCGCGCGGCCGTCGGCGATGTCGACGCGCCACGTGCCGTCCGCGTAACCGTGCGGATCCGTCACGCGCAGCGTCACGGAGGCATCCGCGGCGTACGTGCGCGCCTCGAGCGACGCGGGGACATCCAGGATGCGCAGCCAGCCGTGATCCTTCAGGCTCGAGACCGCGATGCGCGCGTCGTCGACAAGCCACGGCAGCGGCTCATCGACAGGACGCATATGCGCGGTCACGGTTGCGACGAGGTCGTGCTCGAGCGCGAAGCGCCACAGCGCGGCGAGGGCCACGTCGTCCTCGGCGATCAGGTAGCGGATCGTGAGCTCGCCGCGGCCGCTGTCCGGGTCGCCGTCGATCTGGTAGGCCATGACGCCGCGCGGCTCGCCCGTCTCGTCGACGTAGCGCACGGCGCGCACGACCTCGTTCTTGTCCTCGGCGAGCGCCAGGCGGCCGCGCCAGCGCCGCGGCCAGCCCGGGATCTCACCCACGCGGTCCGACAGCGTACGCTCGTGCAGCTGTCCCATCAGGAGCGCGGCGTCCTCGCGGTCGAGGTACTGCACGCGGCCGGGCGCAGCCGGCGCCGCCCACCGTGCGCGGCGCGCGTCCACCTTCCAGGTCGCGATCTTCGTTGCGGGTCCGAAGCCGTATCTGCCGTAGATCGTCGCCTCGCTCGCCGTGAGACCCGCCGCGGGCACGCCCGCCGCGTGCGCATCGCGCAGCTCGGCCTCGAGCAGCTGCCGCGCGACGCCGCGACGGCGGTGCGTCGCAGCGACCGTCACGGTGCTGATCGACCAGGACGGAAGCGTTCCGCCAGGCACGGTCATGGGTGCGACCCATGAGCTCGCGGTCGCGATCGGCCGGTCGGCCTGCGGCGAGGCGGGGTCGTACACGCCCGTGACACGTCGCCACGACATGGGCTCGCGCCAGTCGGCGACCTCCTCCGCCGTGAGCTCCGACCCGGCGAAGCCGCGGCGGACGGCGTGCGACCACGCCTCCATGGCCGCCGCGCGCTCGTTCTCGATCAGGCGGTATTCGAGCCCTCGCTCCGCGAGAGCCGCACGGGCCGTCTCGTCGAGGGGAAGGGTGCGGACGTCGGGGAACTCAGCCATGCTTCGACACTATCCAGGCGTCGAGACCGCCGCAGACCCTCGCGTCGACGGGCGCGGAGCCGCAGTGCCCGCGGGTCGGGCAGATCAGTCGCTCGGTGCGGACCTCAGTGCGTCGCCTGCACGTCGCGCAGCCGAGCGAGCACCATGTGCTTGAGCTCCTCCGGCGCGGACTCCTTGCACGCGCGCGCGACCACGTCGGTCAGCGTGCGGGCCACCAGCGCCTCGTCGCGGCACTCGGCGCACGTGGCGAGGTGCTCGCGGATGTCGGCATGCTCGGTCTTGCAGACCTCGTTGCGGAGGTACTCCTCGAGATCTTGACGCGCCTTCTCGCAGCCGCAGTCGGTCATTTCTCACTCCTGTTGGGACGCCCGGCCGCAGGGGCCTTGCCGGTGTTCTGGGTGGCGGCCTGGATGCCTCGCTCGGCCGCGTAATCCTTCAGCAGGTCGCGCAGCAGCCGCCGCCCGCGGTGCAGGCGGCTCATGACCGTGCCGATGGGGGTCTTCATGATGTCCGCGATCTCCTGATAGGCGAAGCCCTCGACATCCGCGAGGTACACCGCCATGCGGAAGTCGTCGGGGATGGACTGCAGCGCGTCCTTGACGACCGACGCGGGCATGTGGTCGATCGCCTCCGCCTCCGCCGACCGGCTGCTCATCGCGGTCGTCGACTCGGCGCCGCCGAGCTGCCAGTCCTCGAGATCGTCGATCGTGCCCTGGTACGGCTCGCGCTGCTTCTTGCGATACGTGTTGATGTACGTGTTGGTGAGGATGCGGTACAGCCAGGCCTTCAGGTTGGTGCCCTGTGTGAACGACGCCCACGACGCGAACGCCTTCACGAACGTCTCCTGCACCAGGTCCGCGGCGTCGCTGGGGTTGCGCGTCATGCGCATGGCGGCGCCGTAGAGCTGGTCCATGAACGGCAGGGCCTGCTGCTCGAACTGCTCGCGCGGCGTCGACGCCGACGATTCGCCGGCGTCGGCCGGCGTCTGTTCCGGCCCAGCCTCGGCGGACGCACCCCCGCTCACCGGCTGCGCGGTCGCGTCGGTGTCGGCAAGCTCGAGTTCCTCGTCCATCACGCGCCAGTCTAGGCGCGCGACCTGTATCCTCCGGGGCGCGTGTGCCACGCGCTCGGGGGCCAGAATCATCGCGGTCATGCAGGGCCTCGCTTTCACTAGGGTGGAACCGATGAGTTCGCGCGCGTATTCCCCCGAAGCCCCTCAGGGCGAGTACGCCGCGCCCGTCGCAGACGGTCCTGTCGATGCCGCTCTGACGATCCCCGGCTCGAAGTCGCTCACGAATCGGGAGCTGATCCTCGCGTCCCTGGCCGAGGGGCCGAGCCGCCTGATCGCTCCGCTGCAGTCGGACGACTCGCGGCGCATGATCGAGGGTCTTCGTGCTCTCGGTGTCGAGGTCGAGGAGGTTCCCGGTGAGAGCGGGTTCGGTCCCGACCTGCTCGTGCACCCCGCGGCGCCGTTCGCGGGCGGAGCGACGGTCGACTGCGGCCAGGCCGGCACGGTGATGCGCTTTCTCGCGCCGCTCGCCGGGTTCGCGTCGGGCGACGTGCTCGTCACCGCGCACGAGAACGCCCTGCACCGCCCGATGGCCGAGATGATCCGCGCGCTGCGCGACCTGGGCGTCGACATCGACGACGGCGGGCACTGGTCTCTGCCGTTCACGGTGCGCGGCCACGGTCACGTGCGCGGCGGCGAGATCTCGATCGACGCGTCCGCATCCAGCCAGTTCGTGTCGGGCCTGCTGCTGGCCGCGCCCCGTTTCGACGTCGGCCTGCACCTGCGCCACGTCGGCGCCCGCCTGCCCAGCCTGCCGCACATCGACATGACGATCGAGGCGCTCGCTCGCCGCGGCGTCCACGTCGAGCGCCCCGCACCGGGCGAATGGATCGTGCCCGCGGGCGCGCTGCGCGCCAAGGACATCGCGATCGAGCCCGACCTGTCGAACGCCGCACCCTTCCTCGCGGCCGCGATGATCACGGGTGGATCGGTAACGATCGCCGGCTGGCCGCCGCACTCGACCCAGCCCGGCGCGCAGCTCGCCGACATCCTCCAGCTCATGGGTGCGCGCGTCAGCCGCCGCGGCGGCGCGCTGACCGTGACCGGGGGACGTGGCATCCACGGCGTCGACCTCGACCTGTCCGCCGTGAGCGAGCTCACGCCCACGCTCGTGGGGCTCGCGGTCTTCGCCGACTCCCCCACGACCTTCCATGGCATCGCGCACATCCGCGGGCACGAGACCGATCGCATCTCCGCTCTCGCGGCCAACGTGACCGCCCTCGGCGGCACGGCCGAGGAGCTGCCAGACGGCATCCGGATCACACCGACCGCCGTCACCGGTCACCCCCTCACGAGCGGTGTCTGGCGCGCGCACCACGATCACCGCATGGCGACGACGGGCGCCGTGATCGGCCTGCGCGTGCCCGGCGTCGTCGTCGACGACATCGGCACGACGGCCAAGACGCTTCCGCAGTTCACCCAGCTGTGGGACGAGCTGCTGGGGGCGCGTTGACACCGAGCGCACGGCTCGCGCGCGCTGCGCTGAGCGAGCGAAGCGAGTCGGCGTGAGCTGGCTGGACGATCCCCTCGACGACGAGGACGAGCCGCTCTACGACGAGAGCGACGTGCGGATCCGCCCCAATCCCAAGGGGAACCGCCCCCGCACCAAGCGCCGCCCCGCCCACGAGGACGCGACGATCGCGCGTGTGCTCGGGGTCGACCGCGGTCGCTACGCGGTGCTCGCGGGAGAGGACACCCCTGAAGAGCACCAGCTGACGGCCACGCGCGCCCGCGAGCTGCGCAAGACCCCGATCGTCACGGGCGACCGCGCGCGGATCGTGGGCGACACGTCCGGCGAGGAGGGCACGCTCGCCCGCATCGTGGGCATCGAGGAGCGCACGTCGCTGTTGCGCCGCAGCGCTGACGACACCGATCAGGTCGAGCGCGTGATCGTGGCGAACGCCGACCAGATGCTGGTCGTCGTCGCCGCGGCCGACCCCGAGCCTCGCCCGCGTCTCGTCGACCGGTATCTGATCGCCGCTCTGGATGCGGGCATCCGGCCGCTCATGGTCGTGACGAAGACCGACCTCGCCGACCCCGCGCCGTTCCTGAGGCACTTCGAGGGTCTCGCCGACCTCCGCGTCTTCTTCAGCGCGCGCGACGAGACGCCCGTCGACACGATCGGCGAGGCGCTGATCGGGCACTCGACCGTCTTCGTGGGGCATTCGGGCGTCGGCAAGTCCACGCTCGTGAACGCGCTGGTCCCGACGGCGGGACGGGCGACGGGGCACGTCAACGAGGTGACCGGTCGCGGTCGCCACACGTCGTCGTCGACCGTGTCGCTGCGGTATCACGGTCAGGGCGGATCCGGCTGGGTCATCGACACCCCCGGCGTGCGGTCGTTCGGCCTCGGGCACGTCGACCCCGCGAACATCCTGCGCGCGTACCGCGATCTCGAGGACGTCGCCGAGCAGTGTCCGCGCGGTTGCACGCACCTGGCGGATGCGCCCGACTGCGCGCTCAACGAGGCGGTCGCGGAGGGGCGCCTGCCCGCCGCGCGCGTGGACTCCCTGCAGCGCCTGCTCGCGACGTTCAAGGACCGCACCGACTACTGAGCCGCGCTGCGCGGCGCTCGTGCGCGGCCTAGGCTGGACGGGTGACTGAGACGCGCCTCGAACCCGGAACCGCCGCCCCCGACTTCACGCTGCAGGATCAGGATGGCGCGCCCGTCTCACTCGCGGACTTCCGCGGCGGCAAGGTCGTGCTGTACTTCTACCCCGCCGCCATGACGCCGGGTTGCACGACGCAGGCCTGCGACTTCCGCGACAGCATCTCGTCGCTCGCCGGCGCCGGCTACACGGTGCTCGGCGTCTCGCGCGATGAGCCGTCGAAGCTCGCCGAGTTCCGTGAGCGCGACGGCCTGACGTTCGCGCTGCTGAGCGACCCGGACGCGCAGGTGCACCGCGCCTACGGCACGTGGGGCGAGAAGATGAACTACGGCAAGGTCGTCGAAGGCGTCATCCGCTCGACCTTCGTGCTCGACGAGCAGGGCACGGTCACCAAGGCTCTCTACAACGTCAAGGCGACCGGTCACGTCGCGCGCCTGCGCAAGGAGCTCGGCGTCGACTGACGTCACGGCTCGGCCGGCGCAGCGGACCGCTGCGCGATAGCCGAGGCGGCGGGCGCAGGCAACCCCATCCGCCGCGCCCGACGCGCGTGCCTACCATCGGGCATGTCCGCCCATCACTCAGGCTCACACCGCCCGCGCGCCGGGGCCCCCCGACTGACCCGGAACGTCGCGCCGGGCGTCCACCGTCTCGAGCACGCCCACGTGAACTGCTACCTGATCGAGGATCAGGGCCAGGTGACGATCGTCGACACGGGACTGCCCGCCTCATGGCGCATCCTGCCGGACGTGCTGGCCGCCATCGGCAGCTCGCGCTCGGCCGTGCAGGCGGTCGTGATCACGCACGCGCACTTCGACCACCTCGGGTTCGCGCGCGCGATCCATCAGGACTGGGGCGTGCCCGTGCACGGGCACCCGGACGAGGCGTACCTCGCGGTGCACCCCTATCGGTACGCGCACGAGTCGCCGCGGCTCCGGTACCCCTTCCGCTATCCCGGATCCGTCCCCGTGCTCGCGCGCATGGCGGCCGCGGGCGCCCTGCGGGTGCGCGGCCTCCAGGGGCTGCAGGCCATGGGGATCGACGCGGCGCTCGACGTGCCCGGCCGGCCGCAGGTCGTGTTCAGCCCCGGGCACACATTCGGGCACTGCGCGCTGCATCTGCCCGAGCGCGGCGTGCTCTTCAGCGGCGACGCGCTCGTGACGTTCGATCCGTACACGACCGAGCGCGGCCCGCGCGTCGTGGCGGCGGCAGCGACGGCGGATACGGCGGAGGCGCTGCGTTCGCTCACCCGGCTGGACGACACCGACGCCGCGACGGTGCTGCCAGGTCACGGCGAGCCGTGGCGCGACGGCGTGCGCGCGGCCACGGCGCTCGCGCGAGAGGCCGGCGCCCGCTGACGCGGACACCGGCCTCCTGCTCGGTGATGCAGAGCGCGATCGCCCTCAGAGCTCGACGGTGCGGTTCTCCCCCACGTCGGGCTGCGTCCGGGTGACGGTCGCCTTCGCGATCTTGAACGCGGACACGATCCCCGGCTCGTCCTTCGCCCAGTACTCGGCCGACTCCGCGTGCACGCGGATGAGCACGATCGTCGGGTCCTCACGGCCCTCCGGGAACCAGGCCTGCACCGCGGGCGTCCAGTACTCGTCGATCTTCTGCTTGTCTCGCACGAGCGTGGCCGTGCCCGCGACCGAGAGGTAGCCCTTGCCCGAGTCGAAGGCCACGTTCACGGACGAGTTGCCGGACAGATCGCGCACCTTCGGGCTGTTGTCCTGCACGAAGAACCACAGGTCGCCGTCGAACTCGACGTCCTG
>NZ_JAPSJA010000271.1 GCF_031178525.1 Microbacterium sp. | reverse complement strand
CACGATATCGTGACAGATTTGCTCCACGTCCGGGCGGGTGTCGAACAGTTCGTCGCAACGCCGAGCGGTCTGCGCGAAGGTGCGACGGTATACCTCGTCGGGCTCGCCGTTGAGTGTCGGCAGGCCGGCGGTGATCAGCACGCGCTCGAGGGAGTTCGGATGGCGGGAGAGGTAGCTCGTAGCGATGAAACCGCCGAAGCTCTGCCCCAGAATGCTCCAGGTTGGGGCACCTAGCGCGGCGCGAAGCGCCTCGGCATCGGCGACGATGGCGTCGGTACGGAAGTGCACGAGCCGATCGGCCAGCTGCTTCGGGTTCAGGCCCCGGATCGTGGCGCACGATAATGGAGGTGTTGGCCGAGATGCCCAGCGTCGTGACGAGGTGGAGACCGATGACGGCCCCTCCCACGCTCAGCAGGATGGTGAAGATCAGGGTGGCGGGTTCGAGCGCGCGTGGGTGACGCGAAGACGTGTTCTCGGTGACGAACGCACCGGTGGTGGTGTGGGAGCTCATTCGGGTGGTCCTAACGTGTCGGCGGTGACGAAGCAAGTGTGCGAGCGCCGGATGCCCGGTGCCAAATGAATCCCGTTATCTGGGATTCTGTCCCGGTATCGGATCGGCGCGCTTAGGGTGACGCTGTGGCCACGACATCGCTGCAGACCGTCGAGCGGGCGCTCGCGATCCTGCTCTCGTACTCCGAGACCCGCTCGTAGTGGGGCGTCACCGAGTTGGCGGCGGAGTTCGGTCTGAGCCGCTCGGCCGCGCAGCGGCTTCTCGCGGCCCTGGCCGAGCAGGGTTTCCTGCGTGTGGTGCCGTACAGCCGTCGCTACCGGCTGGGTCCGGCGCTGTGGCGGATGGCGATGCTGTGGGAGCGCACGGGCGGCCTTGCCGCGCTCGCCGGTCCCGTGCTGGAGGAGCTCGCCACCGTCAGCCGTCGCACCGCCGTGTTCGCGATCCCGGACGGGGCTTACGTGCGCGTCGTCGCCGCGGTCGACGGCGTCAGCGGGCCGCCGCGCTCGCATCTGTTCCGCGGTGCCCTGTACCCGGCGCACGCCGGCGCGCATCCCGTGCCTATTTCGCGTTCCTCGAGCGGACCGAACGTCGCGCGCTGCTCGACGACAGGCCCTTCGGTCGCTTCTCGGAGCAGACCCCGGCCGACCTCACGGCGCTCGAGGCCGAGTTCGACAACACCGCGCGGCTGGGTGACGCGCTCTCCGAAGGCGAGTACGACGCGCGCACGCGCGCGCTCGGCATGCCGGTGCGGATGGGCGCCCGCCCGGTGGCATCCGTCGCGATCATCGAGGATGCGGCCTCGCAGCCCGAGGACGACCTGCTCGACCATCTTTCCGCGCTCGAGGGTGCAGCCGCACAGCTCAGCGGGGCGCAGGTCACCCGCGCGCGGCGGGCGGCGCCGTGATCGCAGGCGAAGGATCAGCGCGCCGCGGTGAGGAGTGCGGTGACCTCTCCTGAGATCTCGTGAGGCTCCTGACCGGGAGCGAACAGCAGCGCGGGACCGCGATCGGCGGCGACGGCCTCGCCGCCGATGGTGAAGCGGCCGTCGGCGACGCGGATCCAGGTGCCCTCGCGCAGCGCGACCACGGGCGTCTCGTTCTCCTCGAGGTACTCGGTCAGTCGCAGAGCGCGGGTCTCGCCGGCATGGGTCGACGACGGGTCGGCGTCGAGGTAGTGGCAGTTGATCTGGAACGGCACGAGTCCCAGCGCCTCGAAGCGCCCCGGGAACACTATCGGCATGTCGTTGGTGGTGCGGATGCTCGGCGCAGCGAGGTTGGTGCCCGCGCTCGCGCTCAGGTACGGGCGCCCCGCCTCGGAGTGCGCGCGCAGCGCGTCGTCCAGTCCGAGCGAGATCACCCGGTCGAGCAGGCGGAACGTGTTGCCGCCGCCGACGAACACGGCCGCCGCATCCGCCACGGTCGCGGCGGGGGAGGAGGATTCGTGGGCGCCGCGCACCGCGATGCCGTGCGGGGCGAACGCCTCGCGCACCTTCGCCGTGTAGGCGTCGTGGTCGGCCAGCGCGTAGGGCACGAACACCAGTTCGTCGATGCCGTCGAGCGCGGGCAGTACGGCATCCCAGGCGTGCTCGAGGTAGCCCTGGCCGACATTGGTGGAGTTCGAGAGGAGCAGGAGGTTCATCGGTGCTGCTTTCGCTGTGGTGCGTGGGAGGAGAGGAGGTTGCCGATCTGCTGGGCGGTCCTCAGCACGGCGTCGAGGTGGTCGTTGATGTCGCCGAGCCGCTCGCGCTTGTGCTCGCCGATGCTGACGGAGCCGACCGGCCGGCCGGCGACGAAGACGGGCGCGGCGAGGGCGCGGGTGTTCTGGTCGTACTCGCCGGCGGAATAGGCCCAGCCGACGTCGGCCACCTTCTGCATCTCCGCCTCCACCTCGGCGGCGTCGAGGGCGGTGAGGTCGCTGAACTTAGCGAGCGGCCGGTGGTACATGAGCTGCTGGCGCTGGCCGGCCGAGAGGAAGGCGAAGTAGGCGCGCGAGGTCGCGCCGGCGTGCGCGGGGTAGAGCTCGCCGACGAGGGGATGGTCGCGCATCGGGGTGGTGCCGCCGTCGACCGCGGCCACGCAGCGCACGTAGGCGCCGTCGGCCAGCGCGAACACGGCGGTGCGCGACGACGCGTCGGCGAGATCGGCGAGAAGGGGCTCGACCAGCACGGCCATGCCGCCCCGCCGCTCCCAGGTCGAGGCGATCCGCCACAGCGCGGGGCCGAGACGGTACCGGCGCGTCGTCTGGTCGGCGTGCAGGAAGCCGCGCGACGCGAGCGTGCTAAGCAGGCGCTGCGCGGCCGACTTGTCGAGGTCGAACTCCTTCGCCAGATCGGTCACACCCCAGTCGGTGCGCCGTTCGGTGAACGACAGCAGGATACTGAGCGCCCGGTCGACGGTCTGCAACGGCGCTCTTCCGCTCGCTTCGGCCATGTGGGTCCCCCTCTTGCGGTCAGCCTACGATCACGCCGCCCACCCGTGCACCATCGTCTCATATAGTGAGAACGAGTTGCGTGATGCTGGTTCCGCCTCGGATAGTTGTCGCACCCGCCGAAGCCGACCGAGGCAAGGAGAGCAGTGCGCACCATACTTCGCCGAGTGCTGGCGATGATCCCCACCCTGCTGGGCGTCGTCGTCTGCATCTTCG
>NZ_JAPSJA010000270.1 GCF_031178525.1 Microbacterium sp. | reverse complement strand
GAGGGCGCGCTCACCGACGGCGGAAAGGCTGAGAAATGACCGCGACGTCCGTGGCGATCCAGGCGGTCGGCAGGAACAACCGGCCGGCGAAGATGCCGAGGGAGAAGTGGGGCAGCCCGTGGGTGTACCTGCTGGCGCTGATCCTGATCACGATCTGCATCACGCCCGTGCTGTACATCATCATCGGCGGCTTCCGCACCAACTCCCAGATCACGCAGGACCCGTCGGGCTGGCCGGCACCATGGCAGCTCGCGAACTACGGTGACGTGCTCACGGGCAGCGAGTTCTGGACCGCGGTGTGGAACTCCACGCTCGTCGCGCTCGCCACCACGGCCGGCGCGGTCGTGCTCGGCGTGATGGCGAGCTACGTGATCGCGCGCTACCAGTTCGCGGGCAAGGGCATCATGTACTCCGTGTTCGCGGCGGGCCTGATGTTCCCCGTCACGGTCGCGATCACGCCGCTGTACCTGCTGGTGCGCAACCTCGGCCTGGTGAACAGCCTCGGCGGCGTCATCCTGCCGCAGATCGCCTTCGCGCTGCCGACGACCATCATCATCCTCGTGCCGTTCCTGCGCGCGATCCCGAAGGAGCTCGAGGAGGCCGCGTCGATCGACGGCACCGGCCGGCTGGGGTTCTTCTGGCGCATGGTCGTCCCGCTGAGCCTTCCCGGCGTCATCACGGTGGGGATCCTGGCGTTCGTCGGCTCATGGAACGGGTACATGCTGCCGCTGTT
The DNA here is from genome assembly GCF_031178525.1 of Microbacterium sp. Taxonomy (GTDB): domain Bacteria; phylum Actinomycetota; class Actinomycetes; order Actinomycetales; family Microbacteriaceae; genus Microbacterium. The sequence goes on along the minus strand of NZ_JAPSJA010000270.1, from coordinate 2,449 downwards.
CATCCTGAACGACAGCGACCTGTACACGCTGCCGCTGGGCGTGCAGAACTTCGCGTCTCAGTACTCGGTCGACACCGCCCGCGTGCTGGCCTACGTGTCGCTGTCGATGCTGCCCGCGCTGGTGTTCTTCAGCCTCTTCGAGCGCCGCATCGTCGGCGGCCTCACCGGCGCGGTCAAGGGCTGAGCCCCCGCGTCCAGCCTCATCGACACACCTTTTGGAGACATCCATGTCCCTTGACACGTCCATCGACGGCATCGCTCGCGCGGACGTCGCCGCCTTCCCCGAGGCATCCGACCGGGTGCGGGCGCTGCTGGCCGACATGACGCTCGAGGAGAAGGCCGCACAGATCGTCGGCTACTGGCTCGACCAGGGCGGGGAGGTCGTCGCCCCGTTGGCCGACGAGATGAGCACCGCGAAGGACGGCCGCACGCTCCCCGACATCACGCGCGAGGGCATCGGTCACTACACACGTGTGTACGGCACGCGTCCGGTCGATCCCGCCGAGCGCGCCGCGTGGCTGTGGGACGAGCAGCGTCGGCTCAAGCGCGAGACGCGGCTGGGCATCCCGGCCCTCGTGCATGAGGAGTGCCTGACCGGCCTGGCCGCGTGGAAGGCGGCGACCTTCCCGACCCCGCTGGCGTGGGGCGCGTCCTTCGACCCGGAACTGGTCGCCGAGATGGGTGAGCTGATCGGCGAGTCCATGCGCGCGCTCGGCATCCACCAGGGACTGGCACCCGTGCTGGACGTGATCCGGGACCCGCGCTGGGGCCGGGTGGACGAGTGCATCGGCGAGGACCCCTATCTCGTCGGAACCGTGGGCACGGCCTATGTGCGCGGCCTGCAGTCGACGGGAGTGCACGCGACGCTCAAGCACTTCCTCGGCTACTCGAACTCCCGCGCCGGGCGCAACCACGCGCCCGTGCACGCCGGTCCCCGCGAGGTGGCGGACGTGTTCCTGCCGCCGTTCGAGATGGCGATCCGGGACGGCCGCGTCAAGAGCGTCATGAACAGCTACGCCGAGATCGACGGCATGCCCGTGGCCGCCGATCCCGCCCTGCTCACGGGGCTGCTGCGGGAGCAGCTGGGCTTCGACGGCGTCGTGGTGGCGGACTACTTCGCGGTCGCGTTCCTCGAGGTCATGCACGCGGTGGCCGCCGATCGCGGCGAGGCCGCGGCGCAGGCCCTCACGGCCGGCATCGACGTCGAACTCCCCTCGGGCGACGCGTACCTCGCGCCGCTCGTGGAGCGCGTGCGCTCGGGCGCCCTGGATGAGGCCTACCTCGACCGCGCGGTGGCGCGGGCGCTGATGCAGAAGGAGGAGCTCGGCCTGCTCGAACCGGACGCCTTCGAGGACGAGCCGCCCGCCCGGATCGACCTCGACAGCCCGCGCCACCGCGACGTGGCGCTGCGCCTGGCGGAGGAGTCCCTCGTGCTGCTCTCGAACGACGGCGCGCTGCCGATGTCTGCGGGGGTCCGGCGCGTCGCGGTGATCGGTCCGAACGCCGACCGCGCCGCCGCGCTGCAGGGCTGCTACTCGTTCGCGAACCATGTGCTCGCCCACCACCCCGACCACGAGATCGGCTTCGAGATCCCGACCGTGCGCGAGGCGCTGGGCGCCGCGCTGCCCGACGCGGAGCTCCTCTTCGCGGAGGGCTGCGCCGTCGAGGGCGACGACCGCACCGGCTTCGACGCGGCCGTCGCGGCCGCGTCGGCGGCGGAGATCGCGGTGGTCGTCGTGGGCGATCAAGCCGGCCTGTTCGGCCGGGGCACGGTCGGTGAGGGCAACGATGTCGAGTCGCTCGACCTCCCGGGCGTCCAGCGGGAGCTGGTCGAGGCGGTGGTCGAGACAGGCACGCCGGTCGTGCTGGTCGTGATGACCGGCCGCCCGTACGCGATCTCGTGGGCGATCGACGGCGACGGCCCGCGGCCCTCCGCCGTGCTGCAGACCTTCTTCCCCGGCGAGGAGGGCGGCTCCGCCATCGCCGCGGTCCTCACCGGACGAACGGCCCCCTCGGGCCGGCTGCCCGTCAGCCTGCCGCGCTCTTCGGGCTCGTCGCCGTACAGCTACCTGCACCCGATCCTGGGCGGCCCGTCGGATGTCACCTCCACGGACTCGACGCCGCTGCGTCCGTTCGGATTCGGCCTGTCCTACACGACGTTCGCCTACGACGACCTGCGGGTGCCGTCCGGCGCACCGACCCACGGCCGCTTCGAGGCGTCGGTCGTTGTGACCAACACCGGCCACGTCGCGGCGACGGATGTCGTGCAGCTCTACGCGCGCGACGTCGTCGCGTCGATCTCGCGTCCGGTCGCCCAGCTGCTGGGCTACGCCCGCGTCGCGCTGGAGCCGGGACAGTCCCGCCGGGTGTCGTTCGACGTGCCGACTCAGCGCCTGAGCTTCACCGATCGCAGCATGACCCGCATCGTCGAGCCGGGCGACGTCGAGGT
>NZ_JAPSJA010000055.1 GCF_031178525.1 Microbacterium sp. | reverse complement strand
GCGGAGCTGCTGCCCGGCGATGATGCGCTGCTCGCCCCCGAGTGGGTGCCGTGGGCCGTCCGCCTGAAGGAGTATCAGGCCGCGCAGGCCGCCGCCGCGGAGGCCGCCGCTGTCCCCGACGACACGTCGGAGGACATCGACGCCGACGATTTCGACGAGGACGGCTCGCCGATCCTCCACGCCGGCGACGTGGACGGGGTCGACATCGAGACGCTCGACGCGGATCGCGACGACACGTCGGACGACGAGTCGGACGAGGACGACTTCGACGACGACGAGTCGGACGACGACGACGACGATGAGTCGGATGACGACGACGATGACGACGAGTCTGATGACGACGATGACGACGACGACGACGATGAGTCGGATGACGAAGACGACGACGAAGACGACGACGAGTCGGATGACGACGAAGACGAAGATGACGACGAGGACGACGAGGACGACGACGAAGAGGACTGATTCCTCGCTCTGACGAAGAACGGCGCCCCGGAAGTTCCGGGGCGCCGTTCGCGTGTGCGGGTGCCGGGTTCTGCGGAGATGCCGGCTTCCCAGGAGCCCCGGGCGGATCCGGTCCTGAGAAGCCGACAACCCCTGAGAACGCGACGCTAGACGCCGGCGGTCTCGCGGGTGTGCTCGCGCGTGAGAGCGGGCTCGGCGGGCTGCTGCTTCGTCAGCGGCATCGTCCGGGTGTCGATCAGCGGGTTCTCGTCCTGCCCGGCGACGAGCTCGGCGGCCTCGGCGCGCGTCTCGACGGTCGGCACCGATCCCAGCAGCGGTCGGCGCGCCGACTCGCGCATCGTCAGCACGGCGACGCCGGCGACCGCGCCGAAGAACATGATGTAGAACGCCGGCATGTAGCTGTTCCCGGTCAGCTGGATCAGCCACTCGCTGAACAGCGGCGTGGTCCCGCCGAACAGCGACACCGACAGGTTGTACGCGATCGCCATCGCACCGAAGCGCGACGCCGTGGGGAACATCGCCGGCAGCGCCGCGGCGGACGGGCCGATCCACAGCGCCACGGGCACGCTGCACAGCAGGAGGGCGACGAAGATCGCCCAGATCGCGCCCGTCTGCAGCAGGGCGAACGCCGGCAGCATCAGCACGATCGTCGAGGCGGACCCGAGCAGGTACACGGGCTTGCGGCCGATGCGATCGGAGAGGTGGCCGACCAGCGGCAGGCTGGCCGACAGCACGATGAGCACCGGGACGGTGGCCATCGCTGCGAGCAGGTTCGACACGCCCACCTCGGTCTCGAGATACGTCGGCATGTAGCTCGTCAGCGCGTATCCGGCGGTGTTCGTGGCGGCGACGATCGCCATCGCGATCAGGATCTGGCGCCAGTAGTGGCGAAAGATCCCGATGAGGCCGTGCCGGGCGAACGGATCGGCGGCGTCCGGCTTCGTCTCGCCGGCCGACTCGGCGACCTCGTACGCGGGCGTCTCGGGGATCCGCGAGCGCAGCCAGATCGCGGCGACGCCGAGGGGAAGCGCGACCAGGAACGGGATGCGCCAGCCGTACTCGGTCATGGCGCCCGGCCCGGAGATCGACTCGACGATCAGCGTCGTCAGCGCGACGGTCGATGCGCCGGCCGCGAAGCCGAGGTACGAGCCGGCATCGAGCCACGACGACCAGTAGCCGCGACGACGATCCGGCGAGAACTCGGCGACGTACGTCGTCGCACCGGCGTACTCGCCGCCGGTCGAGAAGCCCTGCACCATCTTCAGCAGGTACAGGGGGAGGATCGCCCACAGGCCGATCTGCGCGGCCGTCGGCAGCACGCCGATCAGCGTGGTCGACGCCGCCATCATCGCCATCGTGAAGAACAGCACCTTCTGGCGCCCGATGCGATCGCCGATGGGACCGAGCACGGCACCGCCGAGCGGGCGCACGAGGAAGGACACGGCGAAGCCGAACAGGGTGACGAGCAGGCCCGCCTCGGGGGGCAGGCCCTCGGTGAACACCGCGGTCATCGTCACGGCCAGGTAGCCGTAGATGCCGAAGTCGAACCACTCCATGAAGTTGCCCACCACGGTGCCGGAGATCGCGGTGCGGATCCGGGACCGCTTCACGACGAGCACATCGTCGACGCGGAGCCTGCGGGACTGCCGCCGAGGCGCCCGGGGAGCGGGGGTCACCGCGACCGGATTGGCCTTGGGCGGCTCGGTGCTGCTGGGGGTCACGTTCATCACTCGTTCCGTATCGTTCGCATGCGTATCGACGGGCGCCGTCCGCGCAGGCGGCAGACACCAAAGCCACGAACATAGCCAAAGATGAGGTGGCCCGAAAACGCGGGTGCGTCGATTTGACAGCGAGTGAAGCGGCGTTACGCGCGGGCGCGTTAGCGACCGGATCTGAACGGCTCAGCAGAATCCCATGAACCGCGGCAGAGCGGCTCCGAGCCGCCCGGCGCGATCAGCGAGCGGTGTTGTCGAGAACGTAGTCGATCGAGCGGATCAGCTGGCGCACGTCATCCGGATCGATCGAGACGAACGTGGCCACGCGCAGTTGGTTGCGGCCGAGCTTGCGATAGGGCTCGATGTCGACGATGCCGTTCGCGCGGAGGGTCTTCGCGATCGCCGCGGCGTCGATCGACTCGTCGAAGTCGATCGTGACCACCACGGGGGAGCGGTGTGCGGGGTCGGACACGAACGGCGTCGCCACCTCGGACGCCTCGGCCCAGGCGTACAGCGTGCCCGACGACTCGGCCGTGCGCGCGGCCGCCCACGCGAGCCCGCCGTTGCCGAGGATCCACGCGAGCTGGCTGTCGAGCAGGTGGAGCGTCGCCAGCGCCGGGGTGTTCAGCGTCTGCTCGAGGCGCGAGTTCGCGACGGCCTGCGACAGGCTGAGGAACTCGGGGATGTAGCGACCGGATGCCGCGATGCGCTCGATCCGCTCGATCGCGGCGGGGGACATGGCGGCGAACCAGAGACCGCCGTCCGAGCCGAGGTTCTTCTGCGGCGCGAAGTAGTACACGTCCGTCTCGGTCACGTCGAAGTCGATGCCGCCCGCGGCGCTCGTCGCGTCGATCACCGTCAGGGCGCCATCGTCGCCGTGCACGTGGGTGACGGGGGCGGACACTCCCGTGGACGTCTCGTTGTGCGGCCATGCGTACACGTCGACGCCCGCGACGGGCTCGCTTCCGACGCGCGAACCGGGGGTCGCCTCGCGCACGTCGGGGGACTCCAGCCACGGCGCCTTGGCGGCCTTGGCGAACTTGCCGCCGAACTCGCCGAAGGTGAGGTGCTGGCTGCGGCGCTCGATCAGGCCGAACGCGGCGGCGTCCCAGAACGCGGTGGAGCCGCCGTTGCCGAGCACGATCTCATAGCCGTCGGGCAGGCGGAACAGCCCGGCGAGCTGCTCTCGGACGCTCGCCACGAGGTTCTTCACCGGAGCCTGCCGGTGCGACGTGCCGAGCAGGGTCGTCCCCACCGCCGCGAGTGCCTCGACCTGCTCCGCGCGCACCTTGGCGGGCCCGCATCCGAAGCGTCCGTCGGCGGGCAGGAGGTCGGCGGGGATCGTGAGCGTCATGCGCCCCAGCATATTGCCGGGACGCTGCGCTCCTCGCCCCCGTGACGCCCGCCTCCCGGGGCCTCCCCGGTGGTTAGGATTGCCTGAGTACGCGCGACCGCATTCTTCTGACGGGGCAGCAATGACCGACCTGATCGACACCACCGAGATGTACCTCCGCACGATCCTCGAACTCGAGGAGGAGAACATCGTGCCGCTGCGTGCGCGCATCTCGGAGCGTCTGGGCCACTCCGGCCCGACGGTGTCGCAGACCGTGGGGCGCATGGAGCGCGACGGTCTCGTGGTGGTCGGCGACGACCGGCGCCTCGAGCTCACGGATGCCGGCCGTCAGAAGGCCGTGGACGTGATGCGCAAGCACCGCCTGGCCGAGCGCCTGCTGTCCGACGTGATCGGACTCGACTGGGCGTACGTGCACGAGGAGGCGTGCCGGTGGGAGCACGTGATGAGCGAGCAGGTCGAGCGGCGCCTCGTCGAGCTGCTGGGTCACCCCACCGAGTCGCCCTACGGCAACCCGATCCCGGGCCTCGACCAGCTGGGCGGCGCCCCCTCCCACACCTTCGAGGAGGGCGTCGTGGGGCTCGTCAAGCGGCTCGACGCCGAGGGCGGCCCGATCCGCGGCACGGTGCGCCGTCTCGCCGAGCCGGCTCAGGTCGATCCGGACCTCCTTCAGCAGCTGCGCGAGGCCGGTGTCATCCCGGGCGCGGAGGGCGACTACCGCTACAGCGAGGGCTACGTGCTCGTGCAGATGGACGGGCAGGAGGGCGGCCTCGAGCTGCCCGTCGAGCTCGCCTCGCACATCTTCCTCGTCGACGACCGCGTCGCGGCCTGACCTGCCGCTGCCGCCGGCCCGGCGATCGCCCGAGGCGGTGGGATCGCTCCCGCCTCGCGGGAGTGCCAGGGGATTGACAGGGCTGGATCCGAATCCGAGCGTGACAATTCCGTTACCTTCCCGTAGTCTCGGGGGATACCCGGGGCCACCCCTTCCCGGGTTGCTCCGTGGGAAATCGCCTCAGCGGCTCGTCGTTCCACGGATCGCACACTGTGTGCCCCGACAACCCAGTGCTGACGAGCCGGCGGACCCGAACCGCATGGCGATGGAGGATCTACTTTGTCCGAAAACGCTTCGCTGCCCGAGCGCCCAGAAGAGAAGACGTCGACGAGTCTCGTCCGTGTCGACTCGGCCGCTCCCGCCCGTCCCGTCAATGTCCGCCGTGCGATCCGCCGAGCCGAGCGCGATGCGCGCCGTGCCGGCGCCGCCAAGGTCCGTCCGCTTCGCGCGATCGGAACCGTCGCCGCCGTCGGCGCGCTGATCGCCGGCGTCGCCTTCCCCGCCTACGCGGCCATCCAGTCCGAGGGCGAGGTCGTCTCCATGCACGACGTCGCCGCGGGTGCCGCGCAGTCGCTCGTCGTCGCCTCCGAGGTCGACGCTCCGAAGGTCGCCGGCTCGTCCTACGCCGCGACCACCCCAGAGGAGGTCGAGAAGGCCAAGGCCGAGAAGGCCGCCGCCGAGCGCGCCAAGAAGCAGGCCGAGGCCGCGGCAGCCGCTGCCGCCGCCGCCGCGAAGGCAGCCGCCAACTCGGCATCCACGTACGGGTCCGTCGCCTCCGTCCCCAGCGTGCCCGCGCCGGCCGCGAGCGGCTCGGTGACGTTCCCGCTGCCCGGCGGCTACACCGTCGGCCAGAGCCTCGGCTCGGGCCGCGGCCACCAGGGCCTCGACCTGCTGATCGCGACCGGCACGCCGATCTATGCCGTCGCCGACGGCGTCGTCGCCACGGCCGGCTACTCGGGCGCGTACGGCAACCTCGTGGTCCTGAACGCGAACGTCGACGGCTCGGCCGTCGAGGTGCGCAACGGTCACATGAGCTCGATCGCGGTCTCGCCCGGTCAGTCGGTCACGGCAGGCCAGGTCATCGGCTACGTCGGTTCGACGGGTCGCTCGACCGCGCCGCACCTGCACATCGAGGTCCGCGTCAACGGCGGTCTCGTCGACCCGCTCTACTGGCTGCCGATGTGAGCTGACCCGGCTCGCATCCTCGCCTCGACGACGCCCGCACCGATCCGGTGCGGGCGTCGTCGCGTCTCCGCCGCCGACACGCGCGCGAATTCATCGGCGATGGGCGTCGCAGTCATGCGCGTGGGCTACCCTGATCCCGTCGCCGACAGGTCACGAGGGAGGAAGGAGCTTACGTTGGAACGAATACCTCGCACCCGCACCATGGATGCGCTCGGGCGTTACGTCCTGCGGCACCAAGCTCTCTTTCATCACGTGCACGCGAGCCGCGGATCGGCCGCGGTCGTGGAGGCGTCGTCTGTCTAGACGGCGCCTTTTCTCGTCTCTGCACACCTTTCGACCTCGACGCGCATGCAAGTTCGTGAATCCCGGAAGCCGTCCGGGACCGACCTGGAGGATCTGGAATGCGCACGCTGGTACTGAACGCGGGTTACGAGCCGCTGGCGGTCATCTCGTTCAAGCGAGCCCTCGTGCTCGTGATGAGCGAGAAGGCGACCGTCATCGAGCACGATGAGGACGAGCCCGTCTGGGGCACGTCGGCCGCCTACGACCGCCCGGCGGTGATCGTCCTGACACGCTACGTCCGCGTGCCGACGACCCGCCGGATCCCGGTGACCAGACGCGGCGTGCTGCGCCGCGACGCCTACCGTTGTGCGTACTGCGGCAAGGCCGCGTCGACGATCGACCACATCCTGCCCCGCTCACGCGGCGGCGCGGACTCGTGGGAGAACCTCGCCGCGTGCTGCCTGCGCTGCAACAACGTCAAGGGCGACCGCACACCGCAGGAGATGCACTGGGAGCTGCGGATGACGCCGCGTCCGCCGCGCGGCACGGCCTGGACCGTGCGGGGCGCCGAGCGCGCCGATCCGCGCTGGGAGCCGTATCTCGCACTCGCCGCGTGACGCGCGGCGCAGGCCGCCCGTCGGCGCGCACCGACGACCGCTGACGTCCGACACCGCTCCGGGCAGCACGCCCGCCGCTTCGCAGCAGAAAGGGCCCATCGTGGCGAAGAAGACGAAGGCCGAGAAGGCCGCGGAGGCGGCCGTCGACGCGGCAGCCGACGCCGCCAAGGACGCGAAGAAGCTCAGCAGGACGCTGCCGAAGAAGGACGCGAAGAAGCTGCGCTCGCTCGCCGAGGAGGCCGCGGAAGCGGCGGATGTCTCGAAGAAGCGCATCGCGCGCAAGCCTCGCAAGGTCGAGAAGAACGCGTCCGCCGCGGTCGCCGCGATCGGCAGGGCGACCGAGCGGATCGAGTCGAAGCTGGCGGACAAGGCGGCCGAGAAGAGGGCCGCCGAGAAGCTGATGAAGAAGGCGCGTAAGCGCGAGAGCGAGCGCGCCGCGACGGTGGAGGCGTCCGGCTTCGGTGCGGCAGGGGAGCTCGAGGCGCCGAGCGCCGTCGAGACGTCGACCGAGATGGGAGCGCCGGGCGGGCCGGAGGCGCCGACCGGGCTGGAGGCGCCGACCGGGGTCGAAACGCCGAGCCAGGTAGCGATCAGCGAGGTCGGTGTTTCAGACGGCACCGACGGCTCGGATGAGGAGACCGCCGCGGCATCCCTTCCCGTCGAGGAGACAGCGAACGAGGAGACGCCCGCGGGCTCGGCCCCGGCCGACGTCGAGCCGGGCGAGATCGAGGCGCCCGCGCCTGCCGTCGCGCGGGAGCGTGCACCGGGCCGGCGCGCTCCCCAGGCCGCGGTCGCGCCGTTCGACGCGTCCAACCTGTCGTCGCTGACCGTCGCGGAGCGGCGCGCGCGGGCGCGCGCGCAGCAGCGCCCGGGGTACTCGCGTCTCACCAAGGCGCAGCTCCTCGAGCTTCTCTCCTGACCTCCCGTGAGCATCGCCGCCGCCGCGTTCGACGGCATCCGACCACGTGGGAGGCTCCGGGAGTGAGGCGTTTGGTGCGGGTGGTCCTGTGGGTCGTCGGCGTGATCGCGGTGCTCGCGGTCGGGGGCGTGGTGTTCTGGAACGTCAGTCCGTGGCCGGCCGTGTGGCTCATCCGGTCGGCGCCCGATCCTGCCGGCCTCGAGAACGCCGACACGGCGGCGAAGTACGTGCCGGGCGACATCCGTTCCGACCTGGACGTCGTGTACGACCGTGCGTCGGCCGACGGGCGCCTGGATGTCTTCCGCCCCGAGGACGCCGATGCCGCCCTGCCGACCGTCTTCTGGGTGCACGGCGGCGCGTTCATCGCCGGAGAGAAGGAGCCGCTGCGCAGCTACCTCTCCGTGCTCGCTTCGCACGGGTTCACGGTGGTGAACGTCGAGTACACGCACGCACCGGAGGCCGTCTATCCGACGCCCATCGAGCAGGTCGATCGGGCGATGACCCACGTCCTCGCGCATGCAGACGAGTTCGGGGTGGATCCGGATCGCCTGGTGATCGCCGGCGACTCGGCGGGCGCTCATATCGCCGCGCAGGCGACGATGGCGATCGCCCAGCCCGACTACGCGGCGCGCGCCGGGCTGCCGGCGGCCGTCGCACCCGACCAGGTCGTCGGCACCGTGCTGTTCAGCGGCCCCTACGATCCGACATCGGTGAACTACGACAACGAGACCTTCGGGTTCTTCATGCGCACCGTGATGTGGTCGTACTCGGGCACGAGGTCGTTCCTGCAGGACGACCACTTCCTCTACACGGCCCTGCCCGAGCACGTCGATCCGGCGTACCCGCCGGCCTTCGTCTCGACGGGGCCCGCCGACCCCCTGCTGACCCAGAACCGGGAGTGGGTCGAAGCGCTCGAGGCGAACGACGTCGACGTCACGACCCTCTTCTTCGACGCGTCGACGACACCCGACACGGTCGGCCACGAGTACCAGCTGGCGCTCGACACGCCGCAGGCGCGGGAGGCGATGGTCGCCCAGGTCGCGTTCCTGCGCGAGGTCACCGGCGCCGACATGAGGGAAGGCGTGTCGGACGGCTGGTAGCGGCCCCGGAGCCTGGTTCTCCGATCCGTCAGGCCGCCACGTACGCGAGGAGCATGGCACCTGTCCAGCCCGACCCCGCGCCGGGCGCCGCCCATATGCTGAAGCGCATGAAGACCTTCACGCTGCCCGGGACCGACCTCGAAGTGCCGAACGTCGTCCTGGGGCTGATGCGCATCCAGGACAAGTCGGACGAAGAGGTCCGTACCCTCGTGAGCACCGCCCGCGATGCGGGCATCACGTTCCTCGACCACGCCGACATCTACGGATCGGAGGTGCACGGCTGCGAGCGACGCTTCGCCGAGGCGCTGAAGCTCAGCTCGTCCGAGCGCGAGCAGTTCGTCATCCAGTCGAAGGCGGGCATCGTCAAGGACGGGCCGTACTTCGACTTCTCGTACGAGCACATCGTCGAGTCGGTGAACGGATCGCTCGAGGCGCTCGGCACCGACTACCTCGACATCCTGCTGCTGCACCGCCCCGACGCGCTCGTAGAGCCCGAGGAGGTCGCCCGCGCGTTCGACGAGCTCGCCGAGGCCGGCAAGGTGCGCGCCTTCGGCGTCTCGAATCAGACGCCGCGCCAGATCGACCTGCTGCGCAAGCACGTGTCGCAGCCGATCGTCGCGAACCAGCTGCAGCTGTCGATCACGCACGCGCCGATCATCGCCCAGGGACTCGCGGCCAACATGCAGGGCCTGGATCAGTCGATCGTGCGCGACGACGGCATCGTCGACTACTGCCGCCTGCACGACATCACGATCCAGGCGTGGTCCCCGTTCCAGGCGGGGTTCTTCGACGGGCCGTTCCTCGGCTCGGATCGCTATCCCGAGCTGAACGCCGTCATCGACCGCCTCGCCCAGAAGTACGACGTGCCGGCGGAGGCGATCGCGGTCGCGTGGATCACCCGTCACCCCGCGCGCATGCAGGTCGTGCTCGGCACGACGACGCCCGAGCGCGTCACCGCCGCCGCGCAGGGCTCGGATCTGCCGCTCACGCGACCGGAGTGGTACGAGCTGACCCGCGCGGCCGGCTACGTGGTGCCCTGATCGGCTGATCGAGGGGGAGCGGACGCCCCGGCCGACGGGAGGGCGAAGGGGCCGACCACGTCGTCCCAGCGCTGGAGCGTCTGCTCCCACCAGAACCACGCGAACAGCAGCAGCGCCACGAACTCGCCGACCAGCACGACGGGCGCGTCGCCGAACAGCGGCCAGCCGAGCCCGCGGGCGAGGAAGGCCAGCAGCAGGAAGACGAGATCGGCGGCCATCAGCACCGCCACGAGCCGGTAGACGGTGCGCTGCCGGCGCGTCGGCGGCGTCTCGTCCGCCTCGACCGGCTGCCAGCCGTAGACGAGCGGCACGACCGCGAAGCAGGTGAAGAACAGCAGCACGGCCGCGAAGTGGATCGAGCCGATCGGCCACAGGTTGAAGGGGAAGCCCTCGCGGAGGCCCGGCGCGAATGCGAGAGCGGCCAGGCCCAGCGCCGCGACCACCGCGACCGCGGACACGATGACGAACGAGCGGGTCGGAGTGATCCGCTTCCGCCGACGGATCGCGGCCAGCGCGACCACGACGACAAGGACGGTGACGACGTACGTCGCGACTCCCACGTAGACGGTGGACAGGATATCCACCGGGATGCAGGGCGCCGGCCCGCAGCCGAGCTCACCGGATGCGGGCGTCCGGATCGCGGTCGGCACGACCGCGATCACCGGGGCGAAGAGCGCGGCGGCATCCAGGAAGGCGCTCGGGGCGCGCCGCCCGGACAGCGCGAGCAGCGCGACCGACGCGGCCACCAGCACGCCGACGAACACGGGACGCGCGGGCGTGTAGAAGTAGTGGCTGATCGACGGCAGCACCTGCCAGCCGAGGCGCAGCGGCGTCCAGGACACGACGACCGTCTGGATGGCGACGCCGAGGAACAGCACCGCCACGAGCAGCACGAGCGACAGGCGCAGATAGCGCTGCGTCTGCCGGGCCGACGACGCGGCGTCGTCCGGTTCGCGGGTCGGCGCTCCCGTGGTCACGGCCGGCGTCTGCGCGAGGCGGGGCGTCAGCCGCGACCGCCGGCGCCCTCCGCCAGGCGCACGAGCAGGCGCATGGCGTGATCGACCGTCGCGCCGAGCACCTCCTCCGGCCCGCCCTCCAGCTGCAGGTGGTCAGCGCCCGAGCCGTCCGCCGTCGCCCAGCCGAGGTACACGGTGCCGGCGTCGTGGCCGTCCTCCGGGTCGGGCCCGCCCACACCGGTCGTCGCGACGGCGATGTCCGCTTCCAGCAGCGCCCGGACTCCGGTCGCCAGCGTGCTGGCGCACTCGGCAGAGGTCGGGTCCGTTCCCTCCGGCACGCCCAGCAGGTGGGTCTTCACCGGCATCCGGTACGCCACCACGCCGCCGGAGAACCACTCGCTCGACGACTCGCCCTTGCCGACCTCGCTCGCCAGGAGGCCTGACGTCAGGGACTCGGCGACCGCCACGGTCAGACCGTGTGCGCGCGCAGCCTCGCTCAAACGCTCGATGGAAGTCTTCACGGATCCACCCTGTCACCCCGAAGGGAAACTCCGGGTCCGCTTGACGCGGGGGCTGTCTTGCTGACAGGGCGGAGGGCCGACATCCGGTCGGATAGCGTCGAGGTGTGACGCCTGAGTCGATCGAGCCTGCGGCCCTCGGAACCGACGCGAGCGATGTCTCGCCCTGGTCGATTCGCGCGGAGGGCTTCGACGAGTCGCGCCTGGGGCGGCGCGAATCCGTCTTCACGCTGTCGAACGGGCATATCGGGTGGCGGGGCAACTTCGACGAGGGTGACCCGTCGGCGGAGCCGGGGAGCTTCCTCAACGGCGTGCATGAGCTGCATCCGATGCCCTACGCCGAGCCCGGCTACGGCTACCCCGCGCGCGGACAGGCCGTCGTGAACGTCACGGACGGCAAGGTGATCCGCCTCTTCGTGGACGACGACCCCTTCGACGTGCGGCGGGGGCGCCTGCACCACCATGAGCAGCGACTCGACCTGCGCGACGGGGTGCTGCGACGGTGCTCGCGGTGGACGTCTCCGTCGGGATCGACCGTGACCGTCGAGTCGGAGCGGCTCGTCTCCCTCACGCACCGGGCGGTCGCGGCGATCCGCTACACCGTGACGGCGGACGAGCAGCCGGTCACGATCGCCGTGCAGTCGGAGCTCGTGGCGAACGAGCCGCTGCCCTCCGTGCATCCGGATCCCCGCGTGCAGGATGCGCTCGATCCGGCGTTCGCGGCTGCGGGACACCACACGCGGGGCGACTCGGCCACGCTCGTGCACCGCACGTGGGAGAGCGGCATCCACGTGGCCGTCTGCATGGATCACGAGACGTCCGGCGACGCGGCGCACTTCGAGCTGCGCACCGAGGTCTCGGACGATCTCGCCCGCACCACCATCCGGGCCGAGTTGGCGCCGGGCGCCGGGCTCACGCTGGTCAAGTACGTCGGGCACGAGGAGGCGAGCCGGGTGTCCGTCCCGGCGCTGCGCGACCGGGCGGAGGAGGCCGTCGCCGACGCGCGCCGCGTCGGGTGGGACGGGCTCGCGGCTGAGCAGCGCGCGACGCTAGACCGCTTCTGGCATCGCGCGGATGTCGTCGTGGACGGGGACGACCGGCTGCAGCAGGCGATCCGGTTCGCGCTGTTCCAGGTGTTCCAGGCCTCCGCGCGACTGGAGGGCCGGTCGGTGCCGAGCAAGGGGCTGACGGGGACGGGATACGCGGGTCACACCTTCTGGGACTCCGAGGGCTTCGTCCTGCCCGCGCTGACGTACCTGCATCCGGATGCGGTGCGCACGGCTCTGCAGTGGCGGCACGACATCCTGCCGGACGCGCGCGCTCGCGCCCGGGAGCTGCACTTGGAGGGCGCCGCGTTCCCGTGGCGCACGATCGACGGCAGGGAGAGCTCGGGGTACTGGCCGGCCGGCACCGCGGCCTTCCACAACAACGCGGCCATCGCGGCCGCGGTGTGCCGCTACGTCCGCGCCACGGGGGATGTCGACTTCGAGCGCGACGCCGGTGCCGAGATCCTGATCGAGACGTCCCGCCTGTGGG
>NZ_JAPSJA010000269.1 GCF_031178525.1 Microbacterium sp. | reverse complement strand
GATCCGCAGCGTGAGCGCGACGCGCGCCTCCATCGACAGAGCGGGATGGCAGCACGTGAACACCAGGCGCAGCCTGTCGTCGTCCACGGCACCGACCGCCTCGGCGGGGGAATCGTCCTGCAGCATGTACGCCTCCTGCTGCTTGTCGTCGCGGCGGGCCTCTCGGCGCAGCCGGTCGATCGCCTTGCGGTGCGCGGTCGTGGTGATCCAGGCGCCGGGGTTGGGCGGCACGCCGTCGACGGGCCAGCGCTCGACGGCGGTGGCGAACGCCTCCGCGGCCGTCTCCTCGGCGATGTCGAGATCGCCGTAGCGCCGCACCAGTCCCGCCACCACCCGCGCCCACTCCTCCCGGTGCACGCGCGCGATCGCCTCGGCCGCCCGCGTCATGCGAAGGGCCGCACCTCGACCGGGCCGCGGCACACGCGCGAGGCCTCCGTCGCGATCCGCAGCGCGGCGTCGAGATCGGGGACGTCGATGACCCAGAGCCCGTTCAGGCCCTCCTTGGACTCGACGTAGGGGCCGTCCGTGAAGAGCGGCTCGGCGCCGCGGCCTTCGACCACGGTGGCGGTGTCGGGGGCGTCGAGCCCGCCGACGTAGACCAGGCTCCCCTCGGCACGGATGCGGTCGTTGAAGGCGCCGGTCTCGGCCAGCGCCTCGCGCATCTCCTCCTCGGAGGCGTACGTGCCGAACCCGGTGTAGTCGGACGGCCCGATGACCGACAGCAGATAGTGCGCCATGTCTTGCTCCCTCGCATCGTCGCGGCGGCCGGATCGGACGCCCTCAGTAAAGCAACGAACGAGCCCGCGCGGTTTCGACAGCTCCGTCCGATCCGGTGCCCGGCGGGTGCCCGCTGCCGCGCGTCCCGGAGCAGGGTGGAGGAGGGCCGGCCGGCTGCGGGGCGACCTCAGCCGGCGAGATGTCCCCAGCGACCGGTGAGCTCGCGCCACGGCCCGACGGCCGCCACCTCGCCGTCGGACAGCACCACGACGCGATCCGCCCGTGCCAGCGCCGCCCGCTTCGAGGTCGCGCCGATGACCGTCGTGCCGCGGTCGCGCAGCGCCTGCCAGAGCTCGATCTCGGTGCGCGCGTCCAGCGCCGAGGACACGTCGTCGGCGAGCAGCAGCTCGGCGTCGGCGGCCAGCGCCCTGGCGAGCGCGAGGCGCTGCACCTGCCCGCCCGACAGCCGCACGCCGCGGTGGCCGACGAGCGCATGCGGCCCGCCCGCCTCCGTCACGTCCTGGCCGAGCCGTGCGCCGTCGATCGGCCCGTCGACGTCGCGCTCGTGGTCCAGGCGGACGTTGTCGGCGAAGGTGCCGCTCATCACACGCGGCACCTGCGCCACGTAGGCGACCTGACCGGGGCGCAGGAACACCTGCGCGTCGGCGATGTCGGTGCCGTTCCAGCGGATCACGCCGGTGTGCTCCATGAGCCCGGCGAGCGCCGCCAGCAGGCTCGACTTGCCGGATCCGACCTGGCCCAGCAGCAGCACGAGCTCGCCGCGCCGGACCGCGAGGTCGACGCCCGTGACGCCGAGCGTGCCGTCGTCGTGCACGGCGGTGACGTCGGCGAGCTCGAGGGTCTGCAGGGGCTCGCGGCGGACCGCCGGGGGCTCGGGCGCCGTCCCCGCGACGAGATCGACGCCGGGAACCGGGTCGACGAGGTCGACGCCGCCCGCGAAACGCGCCGTGGCCTGCTGCCACGCGCGTGTGCCGGGCGCCTCGGTGACCACGGCGCCCGCGACCACGCCGAACCAGCCGAAGCCGGTGACCGCGTTGGCGACGAGGAGGGTCGTCGCGAGGTCCCACATGCCGGTGAGGAGGGCGCCCCATGCCGCGACCGCGCCGAGGTGCAGCGCGACGATCGGCACGCCGTCGAGCACGGCCTGCACGCGATGCTCGAAGATCGCCGCGCGCACACGCCCGCCGTCGACCTCCTGCAGGTGCCGGTGCACGTCGGGAGTGCGGGCCGCGAGCTTGACCGTGCGCGCCGCGTCGAGCGCGGAGACGAGGGAGCGGCCGAACCGGGCGCGGGCCGCGGAGGAGCGCGTCGCCGAACGCCCCGCGATGGGACGGCCGAGCGCGGCCGCGAGCGCGGAGACCACCATGACGGCGAGCAGCACGCCGCCTGCGAGCCAGGAGCGCGCCACGAGCGCCGTGACGCCCGCGATGATCAGGCCGTTGACGAAGTCGACCCAGCGGTCGGCGTACATGACGTAGCGGTCGGCGTCCATTGCGCGCGCCACGATCTCGCCCGCCGGCGTGGTGGGAAGCCGGTGCTGCCGCGTCTGCCCGTACATCACGCGCATCCGCACCCGCAGGAGATTCTCGATCCACCAGCGCGGGTACAGGTAGATCGCGCGGCCGAGCGCGATCGGGCTGAGGAGCACGAGGCCGACGAGCCATGCGAGCAGGGGCCACGGCAGGTCGCCGTTCTGCAGCGCCTCCACCGTCTGCCCCCACAGGAACCCCGTGAGCGCACCCTGGGCCGCTGCGAGCGACGCCACGAGGAACAGCACGGCGCCGAACACGCCCCACCGTGGCCGCACGAACAGCACGTGCAGGATGCCGCGAGCGAGCGAGGGGCCGTCACCGGGGATGGGCAGGTCCGGCGGGGTGCCCGTGCGTCGCCGCGTCCCGACACCCGTCCCACCGGCCTCGTCGGCGCTGGCGTCCTGCGTCGCGACGCCCGCCGCATCCGGGACGCCGGTCGCGACGGCGCGCTCAGTCGGGTCATCCGGTTCCGCGGCGGGCCCGGCGCCGGGGGCGTCGTCGTCGATCACGCCGTCCGACGCGGCGGCCTCGCGCAGCCGACGGTACGGACCCTCGCTCGCGGCGAGAGCCAGGCGGGGGCCCTGCTGCACGACGCGGCCGTGGTCGAGCACCGCCACGAGATCGGCCCGCTCGATCGTCGTCAGCCGGTGCGCGACGAGCACACCCGTCCGGCCGCTCAGCAGTCGCTCGGAGGCCGCGACCACGCGCGCCTCGGTGAGCGGATCCATGCGGGCCGTCGCCTCGTCGAGCACGACGACCTGGACGTGGCGCACGAGCAGACGCGCGAACGCGACGAGCTGCTCCTCGCCCGCGGACAGGGCGGTGCCGCCCGGACCGAGAGCGGTGTCGAGGCCGTCGGGAAGCCCCGCGACCCAGTCGGTCAGACCGAGCTCGGCGACGGCGGCCTCGATGTCGGCGCGCGCCACGG
>NZ_JAPSJA010000268.1 GCF_031178525.1 Microbacterium sp. | reverse complement strand
GAAGTGGACGCTCAGGCGATGGACGCCCGGCGGCGGATCGCGGCTCGCGATCGAGAGGGCGGCTCGGCGATCCGGGAGCCCGTGAGAGAGGCATCTGGAATGACCGCGGCGAACGCGCTCCCTCAGTCTACCTGAGCGGGTGATCGCCCGGCCTCACTCGGCGTCGATCAGCTCCAGCAGCTCCTTCGCGGCCTTGGCGATCTCGTCGTGGTCGTACTGGGCCGCACGCGACTCGATGGAGATCACGGCGCAGCGGTGCACCTTCTTGTAGTCGCCGAACGGGAACTCATACCGCGCCTTCGTCTGCTCGTTGGCCTCGGTGTCGATCCCGAGGTGCCAGTCGGCGTACTCGTCCCACCCGTGCTCCTCGCGCCAGGCGGTGTCCTTCCTCGCCGCGAGCGCGTGCTCGCTCCAGTGGTCCCGCTCATCGCGCACGACCGCGCCGTCCTTCACGAGCTTCCTGGCGTGCCGCAGCGCCTTGTCGTTCAGCTTCACCGTCATGAGTCGCCCTCCTGTCGCGTCGCCATCCGGTCTACGCCCCAGGATGTCCGCCCGCAGCCGCCTTGACGGGCGGGCGCGACGCGCGCATCCTCTGCAGCGCTCTCAGTCCGGTGGGAGCTGTCCGAGGTGGCGCACCATGCGCCACCGGTTGCCCGCGGGTGTGCGCGACCACTGGAGCTCATCGAGAGCCGCCTGAGCGAGCAGCAGGCCGCGCCCGCCCTCCGCATCCTCGTCGGGCATGTCCCCCTCCAGGTGCGGCTCGAACTCCTGACCGGAGTCGACGAGCTCGGCGACGATCGCGTCGTCGGTGACCTGCACCTCGAACCGCCAGCGGACCTCGCCGACCGGCTTGCCGTGCTCGACCACGTTGTTGGCGATCTCGATCACGGCCGTCTCGAACAGCATCAGGTCCATGGGGTCGAGGCCCTCGTGGTCGGCTCCCACGCGCTCGAGCAATGCGTGCAGGCGGTCCAGCTCGCCGGGCACGGCGAAGCCGACGAGCGAGTACGGCGCGCGCTCACCAGCCACGCGAGGCCTCCTCGACTGTGTCGAAGGGGGACAGGATGCGGTCAAGGTTCGTCAGCCTCAGCACGGCCCTGACCTGCTCGCCGGGACCGGCGATCCGCACGTCGCCGCCCGCCTGACGCGCGGCCTTGAGTCCGCCGATCAGCGCTCCGAGACCCGACGAGTCGACGAACCCGACGCCGGCGAGATCCACGATGCTGCGCGACCGCCCCTCACGCACCAGCTCGTCGATGCGTGCCTTGAGCGGCGACGCTGCGACCAGATTGAGCTTCCCCTGGAGTGCCAGCACCGTATAGCCGTCCGCGGTCTTCTGCTCGAGATCCATCAGTTCTCCTGCTCCCTTGCGGTCGAGCGCTTCTCGGGACACGCTGACTTCGCGTGCGATGGTCGGTGCGGCCGCGGAGATCACGCTCGACGCATGAGTTCGCAAGCGACGCGGACGTTGTCACGATAGCGACGTCTGCCCGTCGTGCCCACGTCGGTGCAGCGGTGCGGTGCGGTGCGTCAGGCGAGCGGGGCGCGAACCGGGTAGTCCTGGCCATCCAGGATCAGCTGCGCGGCCGCCCCCGTGGCGGTGTTGACGACGACGGGCGCGAGCAGGTTCACATGGACGCCGTCCGGGCCGGGGTTGGCGACGACCAGCAGCAGCGCGTCGTCCGGCTCCGCGAGGGCGAGTTGTGCGGCCTGCTCGTCCGTGAGCTCGGGTGCGTAATCGGCGAGCACAGTGCGCGGGTCGACGAGGAACAGCCGCAGCTCGGCATCCTCGTGCGCCGACAGGGCGAACAGTCCGTCGGCGCCGTCGACGGGCGACAGGTCGAAGTCGGTGTGAGGGGCGAGACCGGGCGGCGGGGCGACGAAGACGACGGCCGCGCTCACGACAGGAAGTCCATGAGGGTCGGCTGCAGCACGCGGCTGGTCACCTGCAGGGCGGAGCGGTACACGAGCTCCTGAGCCTGCAGCTGCACGAACACCTCGACCGAGTCGACGTCCTCGACCGCCGCACGACGGGTCTCGAGCGAGACGGATGTGTCCACGGCGACCTCCTTCGCGCGCTCGATCTGCGCCTGGCGGGCGCCGACCGCGCCCTGGGCACTGAGCATAGCGGTGAGACGCTCGTCGATCCCGTCCACGTGAGAGCGCACGTTCGTACCCGCGCGCAGGTCGGCGACGACGTCGTCGATCAGAGCGAAGACCGACTCGTCGCCCGTTCCGAACACCTCGGCACCGTCCGCGTCGACGCGCACCGTCACGCCGTCCGACAGGCGCCGCTCGACCGAGGAGCCGGGCGTGCCGCTGAAGTCGTAGCCGCCCGCGCCATCGGGCCGGAACGCGTACCCCGCGTCCGACGTGCCCGCGAACACCGACCGACCCAGCAGGCTCGTGTTCGCCTTGCCGAGCAGCTCATCGCGTATGCCCTCCAGCTCGACCGCGATCGCCTCCTTGGCCGTGGCGTCGAGGGCACCGTCGTTCGCGCCCTGCAGCGTGAGCGCGCGAGCGCGCTGCAGCAGCGCGGTGCTGGCGCCGATCGCCGCATCGACGGTGCTCACCCAGGCGAGGCCGTCGTCGATGTTGCGCGCGTACTGCGTGTTGCGCGCCTGCTCTGCATGCAGCCCGAGGGTCTGCGCCGCCGCCGACGGGTTGTCCGACGGCGCGAGGAATGCGCGCTGCGACGTCGCCTGCTCCTGCAGGCGCGCGAGCTCCGTCAGGTTGGTCTGGAGGTGACGCAGCGACGCCTGCGTCATTGTCTGCGCGGTGACGCGGGAGATCATGCGGATCCCTTCTGCCGTGAGGCGGATCGTGTCGGGTGCGGCATCAGCGGCCCACGACGCCGGTGCGGTTGATCAGCACGTCGAGCGCCTCATCCACGGCGGTGAGCACGCGGGCGGCGGCCTGATAGGCGGTCTGATACGTGAGGAGGTTGATCGTCTCTTCGTCGCCGTCCACGCCGGCGACCGACTGCTGGGCCGCCACGCTTGTCACGGCGGCGACCTCTGCGACGTTCGCGCGCTGTGCGTCGCCCGCGGCGGCGACGCCGAAGGACGTGACGAAGTCCGCCCAGACGGTGTCGGGCGATCCGGCCCCCTCGCCGATCTGCGAGATCGCGTCGGCGTTCGATGAGTCGTGTGCACCGGCTCCCGGGGCTGCGAGCGCGAGCTGCCGGCCGTTCGTGGGCACCACGCTCAGCCCCAG
>NZ_JAPSJA010000267.1 GCF_031178525.1 Microbacterium sp. | reverse complement strand
CAGAAGGTGCTCGCCGGCGTGCACATGGTCGGCGGCATCCTCCTGCTGCTGCTTCCCGGCCTGGTCGCCGCTCAGGCCGGCGGCGCCGTGCTGGGCCTGATCCTCGTCTACATGCTGTTCTTCATGCCGACCCTCGGGCTGACGAACACGATCGCGTTCCGTCACCTCGGCGGCAACGACAAGCTGTTCCCGTACGTCCGCGTGTTCGGCACCATCGGCTGGATCGTCGCCGGGCTCGGCGTCGGCTGGGCCGGGCTTTCCGCGAGCACCGGCGTCTTCGTCGTCGCGGCCGTCGCGAGCTTCGCCCTCGGCATCTACGCCTTCACGCTGCCCAAGACTCCGCCGACGGGCGGCGGCCGCTTCTCGTTCGGCGACCTCGTGGGCGCCAAGTCGTGGGTGCTGTTCCGTCAGCGCAACTTCGTGATCTTCGGCATCTGCGCGCTGCTGACCACGATCTGCCTGGCCACCTACAACGCCTACGCCGCCCCGTTCCTGGGCGCCCTCGGGATCGAGAACGTCGCCGGAGTCCTCGCGATCGGCCAGATCTCCGAAGTCATCTTCATCGTCACGATCCCGTTCGTGCTCGTGCGGCTCGGCATGAAGTGGGCGCTGCTGGGCGGCATGGTGATGTGGGGCGTCCGTTTCGTCCTCTTCATGCTCGCCGCGGGCGACATGCCGTGGCTCGCCATCGTCGGCATCGCCCTGCACGGCATCTGCAACGACTTCTTCCTCATCCTCGGGGCGATGTACGTCGACCAGGTCGCTCCGGTCGCGCTCAAGGCGCAGGCGCAGAGCTACTTCCTCTTCGTCTCGACCGGCCTGGGCGCGTTCCTCGGATCGCTCGTCGCCGGCCAGGTGTACAACGCGGTCGTGGCACCGTCCGTCGCCTCCGGCGAGAGCGACCTCGGCGCGTGGTCGGCGCTGTGGCTGCTGCCGATCGGCGCCTCGGCCGTCACCGCCGTGCTGTGGATCGTGTTCTTCCGGATGAGCGAGCACCGCGCGACCGAGGCTGCGGTGCTGGCCGACGTCGCCGCCCAGCGCGACATCGCCGCCGAGCGGACGAGCTGACATGCCCCGTCCCTCCGCACCGCTGATGACCCGCGACGAGTTCGCGGACCTCGTGTCGCGCGTGCGCGTCGAACGCCGCAACCCGCCCGCCCCGCGCGCCGTGCGTGACGCCATGGCGCTCGTGACCGAGGGAGTCGTCGTCAGCGCGGCGGAGGGTCCGGCAGAGCCGTCGCTGCCCGCGACTGGCCGCGCTGAGCCGCAGGTGCCACAGCCCTACGCCCTGTCGCGCTGGGTCGACGAGGGAGAGGGCTGGGGTGCCGCGAACCACCGGCTCGAACTCGACATCCACGGTGTCGCATCGATGACGCACATCGACGCCCTCGACCACTTCCGCTGGGAGGACCGAGTGCTCCCCGGCGGCGAGCTCGACGATCTCCGTGCCGGACTCGTCACGCGGGGCGTGCTCATCGACGTGCCGGGCGTGCTCGGCGTCGACGTGGACCCGGGCGATGTCATCACGCGCGCCGAGATCGGCGAGACGCTGCGCCGGCAGGGCGTGGAGCTCCGCCGTGGCGACGCGCTCTACTTCCGCCTCGGCCGCGACGGCGCGCGCTGCGCGCACGCCGATCTCGCCGCCGACCCGATGCCCGGGCTCAGTTTCGAATGCGCGGAGTGGCTCGCCGAGGTGGCGCCGTCGGTCGTCGTGACGGATGCCGGGCTCGACCCGAACCCGAGCGAAGTCGAAGGCGTACCGGTGCCGTGGCACATCCTGCTGCTCGCCGCGCTGGGTGTGCCGCTGGTCGACATGGCCGCGCTCGGCGGGCTGTGCGAGACGGCCGCCCGCCTGAACCGCTACGAGTTCGCCAGCACGATCGCTCCGCTGCCGATCCCCGCATCGTCGGGGTCGCCGGTCAATCCGCTCGCGCTGTTCTGACCCACCGGCCCGACCTGCCGGGGCGGGCCAGGAAGCCGAAGGAGAAGCCGTGACCGACATCGATCTGCACGCCGCACCGTTCCACCTCGACGCCGCCGCAGTCGACTGGGTCGAGCGCACGCTGGCCGGGATGACCGTGGCACAGAAGGTCGGGCAGGTGATGTGCGTGTACCTGCTGCGCCACGACGTGCCGGAATGGATTGACTGGCTGCATGAGCGGGGCATCGAGCCGGGCGGGGTGCTCATGACGATGCGCACCGCCGACGCCGCCGCCCGCGACGCGGCGCTGCTGGACGCCGCGTTCGCCGTACCGCTGCTCGTCGCCGGCAACCTCGAATCCGGCACGGTGAACTTCCTGGCCGGCACCGAGGCGTTCGGCAACCCGATGCAGGTCGGCGCGACCGGCGATGCTGAGCATGCCCGCCGTCTCGCTGTGCACTGCGCCCGCGCGGGCCTTGCCGCCGGCGTGAACTGGGCGTTCGCACCGGTCGTTGACCTGGCGATCTCGCCCGCCAATCCGATCACCAACACCCGGGTCTTCGGTCGCGATCCCGAGCTCGTCGGCCGGCTGGGATCCGCCTACGTGCGCGAGATGGAGGCCCGCGGCATCCCGACGAGCCCCAAGCATTCCCCGGCGACGGTGCAGACGACCGCGACCAGCACCTCGTCACCACCTGCAACGACCTGGACGCCGCCGACTGGGAGGCGCAGTACGGCCACGTGTACCGCGAGGTGATCGACGCCGGAGCGCGCACGATCATGGCCGGGCACATCCGGCAGCGGGCGCTGTCCCGCGCGCTCGTCCCCGGAGTCGCCGATGCCGATATCCTGCCGGCAACGCTCGCGCCGGAACTGCTGCAGGGGGTGCTGCGCAAGCGCCTGGGCTTCAACGGCATGATCGTGACTGACAACTCCGCGATGACCGGGTTCACCGCCGTCATGCCGCGTGCCGAGGGCCTGCCGCGGGCGCTGACCGCCGGCAACGACATGATCCTCGGGAACGTCGACGTCGAGGAGGACTTCGCAATCCTGTGCGGTGCCGCCGGCACAGACGCGCTCCCGATCGATCGTCTCGACGACGCCGTGCGGCGCGTGCTCGGGACCAAGGCATCCGTCGG
Organism: Microbacterium sp.; assembly: GCF_031178525.1. GTDB lineage: Bacteria > Actinomycetota > Actinomycetes > Actinomycetales > Microbacteriaceae > Microbacterium. Next base: position 167 of record NZ_JAPSJA010000267.1, on the reverse strand, counting down.
CATGCACGCGGGGCGAGCGGATGCCGAGCAGCCGGCGCCTGAGATCGAGGATACCTGGCGGTGTGAACTCGCCGCAGCATCCGTCACCGTCACGAAGAACACCGCGGGCATCCTGCCGGTGCGCGCCGAGCCGGGGGAGCGGGTGCTCGTGTACGTGATCGGTGACG
>NZ_JAPSJA010000266.1 GCF_031178525.1 Microbacterium sp. | reverse complement strand
GGCATCTCGTCCGGGAGCTCGGCTCGCCCCGCTTCGACACGGGGCTGCTCGCGCTGCGTCGCATGGAGTCCATCCACCTGCTCGGGGGCGGCTACCTGAACGCGATCTGGCAGGACAACCTGTCACTCGTCTCGGCCGTCGCCGCCGTCAGCGAGACTTCGGGCGTGCGGGCGTTCGCCACCGGTCTCGGACTGATGCCGCTGATCGGCGAGAACGGCGCGGACCTGGAGCCATGGCTCGCCGACCAGTTCGCGGCTTTCGCGCACGTCGAGGTGCGCGACGAGCGCAGCGCGGCCGTGATCGGCGTCGAGCCGGGGATCGACGACGCTTTCCTCGCGCTCGCCCAGAGGCGTCGCGCGTACGACCAGCGGTCTTCGCCCGACCGCATGGTGCTCGTGCAGGGAGATCTGCGGGCCTGGGAGGACGAGGCCGCGCTGGCGACGATCGACGGCTTCCTCGCGGGCATCTCGGTCGACAGCGTGGGCTTCGTCGAGGCGCTGCCGCCGGACGACCACCGCTATCGAGAGCTCGCGCGTCCGGACGCGCGCTTCTACCCCTTCGGGCACATCTGGGCGGACGGGCTGCCGGCCAGGGCGGGACAGCGGTGGCTCACCTCGCGCTTCCATGTCCACCTGATGGCGGCGGCCGCGGGCGCCGCCGGCCTCGTGATCGCCGGCCGGCCGGGCTACTACGACATCAAGCACGAGTCGTTGCGTGCCCTCGGGACCGGGTGGACGCTCATCGAGGCCGGCGACGCCGTCCGGGCCGAAGACGCGACCGTGGACCCGTCCTTCCCCGAGAAGGCGAAGCAGCTCGGCGCCCGCAAGCGCGCGCTGGCCGATCGCCTCTACCCCCTGTAGGGGCGGTCGCGACGCGCGCGGAGACGGCGGAAACCGCGGAGCGAGCGCGAAACGCGGATCGCGCTCAGCGCGGGGTCAGCGTCCACTTCCCGTCGGCGACGACGTAGACGACGGAGGGGCCGGCGGCGAGGCGGCCGCTTCCGTTCGCTTCGATGACGACCCGGCTGCGCGACGCGTCCGATCCGCTCCACTGCACGGCGACGAGCTGCGATGCGCCGGAATGCGTCGATGAGACGTTGCGCGCGCCGGCGCCGTAGAGGAAGACGCCGTCACCGGTGCCTGAGGTCGGCAGGACGGAGGCGGACTCCATCGGCAGCACGCGGACGGTCCAGGCGCCGCTTGCCACGACGCTGAGCGTGCCGCCCTGCTGGGCGCGATCGAGGCCGAACGCGGTCGTGCCGGCGTAGGTGCCGGTCACGTAGACGGGGATGTCGATCGTCGCGCCCGCCTTGCGCAGCTCGAGCCGGAACTCCCCGGAACCGCGGTGACTGGCGACGAGCAGGCCGCCCTTCGCACCCGCCGGCAGTGTGATCGTGCGATTGCCCGTGCCGCTGTACGTCCCGGACTGGAAGGTGCCGTACTCCGTTGTCGCCCAGCGGATCGCGGCGGACACCTCGGCGGGGTTGCTGCGGCGCACGCCGAGCGAGTCCTTGCGGTCGCCGTTCCAGTCGCCGACGAGCGTGCTGTCGTTCGCGCGCCCGTAGGTGAGGGTGCGGTCGGCGTTCCCCGGAGCGAACCGGTCGGTGACGTAGTAGGTGGCACCGCGTCGAACGGCAGGGGTGTCCGTGCCGTCGCCGTTCCAGTCGCCCACGTAGACGAGGTCGGCCGCGCGCCCGTAGGCGAGCACGCGCGACGCGTCGCCGCCCGTGAGCGAATCAGCGAAGTAGAAGGTGTTCGCGCGTCGCACGGCGAGGGTGTCCTTGCCGTCGCCGTTCCAGTCGCCCACGAGAACCTGGTCGCCTGCGCGGCCGTAGGCGAGCACGGTCTCCGCGTCGCCGCCCTTGAGCTTGTTGGTGAAGTAGTACATGTTGCCGCGGCGGACGGCGAGCGTGTCGACGCCATCCCCGTTCCAGTCGCCGACGAGTGTCACATCGTTGGTGCGGCCGTACGCGAACGTGATGGCGACCTTCCCCGTCGTGCTGTTGGTGAGGTAGTAGCGGTTGCCGCGGCGGACGGCGAGGGAGTCCTTGCCGTCCCCGTCCCAGTCGCCGCTGTACGCGCGATCCGTGCGCAGCCCGTACTCGACGACGTGGTTCGCCTGGCCGCTCCACTCGTCGTTCAGGTAGTAGGTCGAGCCCGCTCCACCGACGTCGCCGCCCTTCGCATGCGCGGCCGTGCCACCGAGTACGGCGAGCGATGCGGCCACGGCGACGACGACGGCGGAACGCAGGATGAGGCGGGGGCGGGGCATGGGGGATCCTCCGGCAGCAGGGGAGCGGCAGGGGCAGCGGGAGCCCCGCAGACCATCCTGCACGCCGCCGCGCCCGCCGCCGGTATTTCGGCCCGTCCACCGGGCCGCGCCGGGATGGTGCGCCGGCCGCGCTTCGTGCCGCGACGAGGCGGATCAGCGAGGCGTCATCCACCAGCGGCCCGTCGAGGCCCGGGCCCGAGCCGGGGAGCGTCGCTCAGGGCAGCGGGCGCACCACGGTCGGCATGTTCTTGCTGGCCGGATACGTGATGTTCTCGCGGCGAACGATGCCGCCGACATGGACGGACTCCATCACCATGCCGTTTCCGAGGTACATCTGCACGTGGCGGACCGTGCTCCGATCCCGCGGGTCGTGCGCCTGGAAGATCAGATCGCCCGGCTGGCGCTGGCTGTAGGGCACGTGCTTGAACTTCTTGCTCGCGTAGATCTCGCGCGGGGTGGTGTTGCCGGGCCGTGTGTGCGTGACGGTGTTGCTCGGCTCGACGTTGAGGCCGACCGCGAGCAGGGCCTGCATCACGACGCCCACGCAGTCGGCGCCCACGGACGGGTGGTTCGAGCCGCCCCAGACGTAGCGGGATCCCTCATACGAGCGCGCCGCCGCGATCATCGTGTTGATGAGCTGCTGCCGCGTCATGTTCGGCTTCGCCTTCAGCGGGTAGACGTACTTGTCGAGTGCGGTCCACGAGCTCTCGCTGTAGCCCATCGCGAGCCACGTCCGCTTGCCGACGACGCCGGTCTGCGGGATGCCGTGGTTGCGCTGCCACTCCTTCACCTTCGCCGCCATGGCGCTGTCGTACCACTGCGTCGGGCGCGCCAGCCCGAAGCGGTCGGCGATCACCTTGACCTTCGCGCCCTCGCGGCCGGTGGACAGCTCGAAGCCGGCGCCGCGCGCGGCAGGCTGGCCGGTGTACGAGATCTTCGCGTAGCCGCCGGGCGTCTGGT
>NZ_JAPSJA010000265.1 GCF_031178525.1 Microbacterium sp. | reverse complement strand
GCGGAGAGCTCGGTGTCGGGCGTGGCGCCCGTCACCGCGTCCCCTCGCCCGTGGTCTCGCTCGGCGGCTCGTGGCCCTCCGGCTCCGCGGCGGGATGGCCCGGCGCCTCCTCGTCCACCGGCTGCACCGGCTTCAGCAGGTCGGCGACCGACCCCAGGACCTCGTTCGGGCGGAACGGATACCGCGCGATCTCGCGCTCGTCGCTGATCCCGGTCATGACCAGGATGGTGTGCAGACCCGCCTCGATGCCGGCGACGATGTCCGTGTCCATCCGGTCGCCGATCATCCCCGTGGACTCGGAGTGCGCGCCGATCCGGTTCAGAGCGGAACGGAACATCATGGGGTTCGGCTTGCCGACGACGTAGGGAACGCGCCCGGTGGCCTTCGTGATGAGCGCGGCGATCGCGCCCGTGGCGGGCAGCGGGCCCTCGGCGCTGGGGCCGGTGGCGTCGGGGTTGGTCACGATGAAGCGCGCGCCCTTGCCGATCAGCCGGATCGCCTTGGTGATCGCCTCGAACGAGTAGTTGCGCGTCTCGCCCACGACCACGTAGTCGGGGTTCGTCTCGGTCATGATGAAGCCGGCCTCGTGCATCGCGGTGAGGATGCCCGCCTCGCCGATCACGAACGCGGATCCGCCCGGCGCCTGCGACTTGAGGAAGTCCGCGGTCGCGAGCGCGCTCGTCCAGATCCGGTCCTCCGGCACCTCGATGCCCGAGGACCGCAGGCGCGCGCTGAGGTCGCGCGGCGTGAAGATCGAGTTGTTCGTGAGCACGAGGAACGGCGTGTCCTCATCGCGCCACTTCGCCAGCAGCTCGGGGGCGCCGGGGATCGGCACGTTCTCGTGCACGAGGACGCCGTCCATGTCGGTGAGCCAGCACTCGATCTCGTCGCGTTGCATGCGGCCATCTTTTCAGGCTTGCGCGCGCGCCGTCGCCCCTTGGTCACCTTCGTCGGTCTGGGGGAGCGGCGCGTCGCGCGCGCACGCCCGACGAACAGCGCGGTCTGCGCGGTGTCGGCCGATTGGGGGACGCCCGGGAGGATACGGTTGCGGTGTGATCACGCCAGGCCCGGCCGACTGGGATCCGGGCTCGCTGCCGGATCTCTCCGGTCGCGTGTACCTCGTGACCGGAGCGAATGCGGGTCTCGGCTACTTCGCGAGCGAGAAGCTCGCGGCGGCCGGCGCGCACGTGATCCTGAGCGGGCGGCACCCGAACCGGCTGGCGGCCGCGCACGACGCGATCGAGGCGCGCGTGCCGGGAGCCTCGGTCGAGACGCTGCTGCTCGACGTGAGCAACCCGGGGTCGATCCGGGCCGCGGCGGCGTCCGTGCGGGGCGGCCCGTTCTCGCGATCGCGCCTCGACGGCGTGCTGCTCAACGCGGGCATCGTGCACACGCCGCGCACGCGCGAGCTCACGCGCGACGGGCGCGAGCTCGTGTTCGCCACGAACGCCCTCGGGCACTTCGTGCTGGCGGCCGAGCTGCTGACCACGCTGGCGAAGTCCGCCTCCCGTCGCGAGCACAGCCGGCTCGTGTGGCTGGGCAGCGTGTCCACCCACCTCGGCATCGGCGAACCCACCGACTTCCAGCTCGAGCGCCGCTACGAGGCCTGGCACGCGTACGTGCAGTCGAAGCTCGTCGTGCACGCGCTCGGGATCGAGGCGGACGCGCGGCTGCGCGCGGCGGATGTCCCCGTCGACAGCGTGGTCGCGCATCCTGGCTACTCGATCGGCGGCCGCACCGAGATGGTGACGGGGGTGAACGAGCCGAGCCGGTGGAAGCGGCTGCGCGACAGCGTGCAGCCCTGGGCCCAGAGCAAGAACCGCGGCGCGGACTCGCTCGTGCGCGCGCTGACGGATCCGGATGTCCGCGGCGGGGAGTACTGGGGGCCGAAGTTCTGGACGCAGGGCCGGACGGTGCGCCAGCGTCCGTCGCGGTGGGCGGCGGACAGGGATGTGCGCACGCGCGTGTGGGAGGAGTGCGAGCGCCTCACCGGCATGGAGTGGCCCTTCGCCCGTGCAGCCCGCGCCGCGCGCTGAGGTCGGCGTGGGCCGCACGCGACCTGCTCGTCGCGCGGGCGAAGCGAGCCGAGACGCGCTTCAGAAGCGGAATGCGTGGTGGATGGCGAGCATGCCGGCGCCAATCAGCCCCGCGCGATCACCCGTCCGCGCGGTCATGATCTGCAGGTTGCGCGTGGCGAGCGGCATCGCGCGCTGGTAGACGACCTCGCGCACGCCCGCGAGCAGATGCTCGCCGGCCGCGGCCATCTGACCGCCGATCGAGATGACCGACGGATTGAGGAAGCTGATGCTCGCCGCGAGCACCTCACCGAGGTCGCGGCCGGCTTGCCGGACGGCCTGGATCGTGCGCAGATCGCCCGCTGCCACGAGCGAGACGACGTCGCGGGCCGTCACGGCCTCGATGCCCTGCGCGCGCAGCTCCGACGCCACCGCCGGGCCCGACGCGAGCGCCTCGAGGCAGCCCTCGTTGCCGCACGGACACAGCACACCCTCGCCGCGGCCGACCCGCACGTGCCCGATGTCGCCCGCGATGCCCTGCGCGCCGCGCTGGAGCAGGCCGCCCGAGATGATGCCGGCGCCGATGCCCGTGGCGACCTTGACGAACAGGAAGTGGTCGATGTCCTGATCCAGACGGCTGTGCTCGCCGAGCGCCATGATGTTCACGTCGTTGTCGACGAGCACGGGCGCCGGGATGTGGTCGTCGAACCAGCCGGGCACGTCGAACCCGTCCCATCCCGGCATGATCGGCGGCTTCGACGGGCGGCCGGTCGAGAAGTGCACGGGCCCGGGGAGCCCGACCCCCACGGCGATGATCGCGGAGCGGTCGCGGCCCAGCTCCGCGAGCAGCGCGTCGGCGATCTCGAGCGCCAGGCTGAGGACCGGATCCGGGCCCTCGGCGACGCTGAGCGGCGCGCGCCGACGCAGCAGCACGTCGCCCACGAGGTTCGTCAGGCCCACCTGCACGTGGCTCGCTCCCACATCGATCGCGAGCGCCAGCCGCGCCTCGGGGATGAGGGCGATGCGACGCGGCGGGCGGCCGCCGGTCGATCGTCCGGGATCGGCGGGGCCGATCAGACCGAGCCCCGAGAGCGCGTCGAGGCGCAGGCTCACCGTGGAGCGCGCGACGCCGGTCGCCGCGGCCAGGTCGGACACGGTGCGAGGCCGGCCGTCGCGCAGCAGCTCGAACAGCTCACCGGCGTCCGCGCCGCCGAGTG
>NZ_JAPSJA010000264.1 GCF_031178525.1 Microbacterium sp. | reverse complement strand
CCACCGTGTTCTTCGGGGGCGGCACGCCCACGCTGCTGCCGGCCGGCGACCTGGGGCGGATGCTCGACGGCGTGCGCGGCGCGTTCGGGCTCGCGGACGGTGCGGAGATCACGGTCGAGGCGAATCCCGACACCGTGACGCCCGCCGTGGCGCGCGAGCTCGCGGCGTCCGGCGTGACGCGGATGTCGATCGGGATGCAGTCGTCGGAGCCGCACGTGCTCGCGGCGCTCGACCGCACACACACTCCCGGCAACGTGCGGACGGCCGTGGACGCGGCGCGCGAGGAGGGCCTCGATGTCAGCGTCGACCTCATCTACGGCGCGCCGGGGGAGACGCTCGCCGACTGGGAGGCGTCGCTCGACGCCGCGCTCGCGCTCGAATCCGACCACATCTCCGCGTATGCCCTGATCATCGAGGACGGCACGAAGCTCGCACGGCAGATCAAGCGCGGCGAGGTGCCGGCGCCGGATGACGACCTGCAGGCGGACATGTACGAGCTCGCCGACGCCAAGCTCGCCGCGGCCGGCTTCGACTGGTACGAGGTGAGTAACTGGTCGCGCGGCGAGACGCACCGCTCGCGCCACAATCTCGCGTATTGGCGCGGCCTGGACTGGTGGGGCTTCGGGCCGGGTGCGCACAGCCACATCGGCGGCCTGCGCTGGTGGAACGTGAAGCACCCCGCGGCGTATGCGCAGCGCCTGGCGACCGGATCGTCGCCCGCCGCGGGGCGGGAGACGCCCGATCAGGACGCCCGCGCGCTGGAGCGGGTGCTGCTGGAGAGCCGGATCCGCGAGGGTCTCGCGATCGGGACGCTGGGAACGGACGCGCGGCGGGCGGTCGCGGGACTGGTGGCGGACGGCCTGGTCGACGGGGCCGCGGCAGTGCGCGGCCGCGTGGTGCTGACGCTGAAGGGCCGTCTGCTCGCCGACGCCGTGGTGCGCGCGCTCACGGAGTGACGCCTCGCCACAGGCGAGCGCCCTTCGCCCGCCGCGCGAGGACCGTTTCGACTCGCCTCGCCCGCTCACGGGCCAAGGACGTCGAACGTCGCTAGAATTGGCACTCAGAACGATCGAGTGCCAAGCGCAACGGGGAGGTGCCCATGGTCACGGAACGCGGACTGCAGGTGCTCCGCGCGATCGTGCAGGACTACGTCGACACGCACGAGCCGGTCGGCAGCAAGTCGATCGTCGAGCGCCACGCCTTCGGGGTGTCGGCCGCGACGATCCGCAACGACATGGCGCTGCTGGAGGACGAGGAGCTGATCACGGCTCCGCACACCTCGTCGGGGCGAGTTCCCACCGACAAGGGCTACCGCGTGTTCGTCGACCACCTCGCCGAGTTGCGCCCGCTGTCGTCGGCGCAGCGCTCCGCAATCTCGACCTTCCTGACGGATCCGGCCGACCTCGACGACCTGCTCGCACGCACCGTGCGGCTGCTCACGCAGCTGACCGGGCAGGTCGCGCTCGTGCAGTACCCGTCGTTCGCGTCCGCGAACGTGACGCATGTCGAACTCGTGCGGCTCGACGAGTTCCGGATGCTCGTGATCATCGTCACGGACACGGGCCGCGTCTCGCAGCGCCTCACGGCCACGCCGCGCGGCGTGGATGAGGAGGACGTGGCAGTGCTGCGGGCGCAGCTCGCCGCGCTCATCACCGGCCGGTCCGTGCGTTCGGGATCCGAGCGGATCGAGCAGCTGCGCGCGTCCGCGCCGAGCGATCGCTCGCGACTCGACGAGGCTCTCATCACGATCTCGGCGGTCGTGGCCGAGGAGCTCGACGAGTTCCGTCAGGACCGCCTGGTGATGGCGGGAGCCGCGACGCTCGCCAAGCGCGAGCAGGACTTCCGCGGCAGCATCCATCCGCTTCTCGAGGCCATCGAGGAGCAGGTCACACTGCTGCGGCTGATGTCGGAGATGGCGACGGACGACAAGGGCCTCTCGGCCAGCATCGGACGCGAGAACGCGGCGTTCGGGCTGGCGGAGGCGTCGATCATCGCGAGCGACTACGACGCGGCGATCGGGCGCGCGCGCGTGGGGCTCATGGGCCCGACGCGCATGGACTACCCCAGCAACCTGGCCGCGGCCCGCGCGGTCGCGCGGTACCTGACCCGGCTGCTGGACGAGGACGAGCACCGCCGCTGAGGCGGGCGGTTGATTCGGATCGCGCGCGTCGCGCGGTCCTTGGAGAGGGCCGGATCGCGCGCGGCGCGGTCCTGAAAGGCGAAGTGTGGCTGACCACTACGAGGTTCTCGGGGTGTCGCGCGAGGCGAGCTCCGATGAGATCAAGAAGGCGTATCGCAAGCTGGCGCGTCAGCTGCACCCCGACGTGAACCCGAGCGAGGACGCGGCCGAGCAGTTCAAGCTCGTCACGCACGCGTACGAGGTCCTCAGCGATGACGAGAAGCGTCGCCGCTACGACATGGGCGGCGACGACAGCCTCTTCGGCGGCGGCGGCGCGGGCTTCGGCGGGTTCGGCGACATCTTCGAGACGTTCTTCGGCGCGGGGGGCGGCGGACGCGGCGGCCGGCCCCGCTCGCGTCGCGAGCGCGGTCAGGACGCGCTCGTGCGCGTCACGCTCGAACTGGGCGACGTCGTCTTCGGCGCCCACCGCGACCTCGAGGTCGACACGGCCGTGCTGTGCGAGACGTGCCAGGGGTCGTGCTGCCAGCCCGGCACCAGCCCGGAGCGCTGCGAGATCTGCGGCGGATCCGGCCACGTGCAGCGGCAGGTGCGCAGCCTCCTCGGCAACGTCGTCACGTCGCAGCCCTGCGGCGCGTGCCAGGGCTACGGCACCACGATCCCGCACCCGTGCCCGACGTGCGGCGGCCAGGGGCGGGTCCGCTCGCGCCGCACGGTGTCTGTCGACATCCCCGCCGGCGTCGAGTCCGGCCTGCGTCTGCAGCTGCCCGGATCGGGCGAGGTCGGACCGGCCGGCGGCCCCAACGGCGACCTCTACATCGAGGTGCAGGTCACCCCGCACCCGGTGTTCAGCCGCGAGGGCGACGACCTGCTGGCGACGCTCGAGGTGTCGATGACCGACGCCATCCTCGGCACCACGACGACGATCGAGGCTCTCGACGGGCCCGTCGACCTCGAGCTGCGCCCGGGACTGCAGGGCGGTGACGTGCTGACGATCAAGGACCGCGGCATCACGGGCCTGCGCACCTCGCAGCGCGGCGATCTGCGCGTGGGCGTGCACGTCGTGACCCCCACGCGTCTCGACGCCAAGCAGCGCGC
>NZ_JAPSJA010000054.1 GCF_031178525.1 Microbacterium sp. | reverse complement strand
GGCACCCTCGACTTCGATCCGATCGGGGGCGGCATCCCCGTCATCGAGCGCACCACGACGGTCGAGATCACCCGCCTGACAGGCGAGTACCTGCCCGTGCCGTATCCCGCGACCGAGGTCACCGGCCTGGTCGGGCGGTGGACCGCGAACGATCTGAACCGCACCGTCACGAGCGACACCACGAGCGCGCTCGGACAGCGGTACGTCGTGGTGTCGCAGGAGCCGCAGACGACCCGCGAGCAGGCCCGCGACGTGATGCCGCGCGTCGAGGGCGGACTCCAGGACTTCCTCTCCCACCCGGGCGACGGCAGGGAGTACGCGTTCAACGCGCTGGCGCTGCCGGACGTGGGCCCCGCGGCGGCCATCCGCGCGCAGACGCGCGAGGTGATCGGCGATGCGACGAACGCCTACGACGCGCTGATCGCGATGCAGTCGTGGTTCCGCAGCAGTGGCGGCTTCACGTATTCGCTCGATGCGCCGGTCGAGGAGGGCTTCGACGGATCCGGCATGGACGCCATCCAGCGGTTCCTCGAGGTGCGCAGCGGGTACTGCACGCACTTCGCGTCGACCTTCGCGGTCATGGCGCGCTCGATCGGCATCCCGGCGCGCGTGGTGGTCGGGTACCTGCCCGGCACCGCGACCGGAGACGAGGTCGACGACCAGGACGTGTACACGGTGCTCGGCTCACAGCTGCACGCGTGGCCCGAGACCTACCTGGACGGCATCGGCTGGGTGCCGTTCGACCCGACCGTCGGCCTCGGATCGCCCACCTCACTGCGCTCGGAGGTCGCGCCGGGCGCCGCGCCGACGACCGGGCCGGATGCGTCGCAGGCACCGACGCCGGTGCCGACCGCATCCCGCGACCTCGAGCGCGACACGGGCGACGCGAGCGCCCCCACCGGCGCCGTTTTCAACCCCGCTGGGCTGCTGCGCGGTCTCGCGATCGCCGCGGGAGCGCTGCTCGTGCTGGCCGTGCCGGCGGTCATGCGAGCCGCGCGCTGGCGGGTGCGGCTCGCCGCCGCGCGCCGGGGCGAGGCGGGCGCGGCCTGGCGCGAGCTGCAGGATCTCGTGATCGACGGCGGCCTTGCTGTCGACGAGAGCGAGTCTCCGCGCGTGTTCGCGGCGCACCTGACGCGCGACTACGGGGTGCCGTCCGCGGCCCTCTCCCCGCTCGTGGCGGCCATCGAGCGGGCGAGCTTCGCGCCGGGCGCGGGCGCCGGGACGTCCGGATCGGCGGGGCCGGATCTCGCCCGCGCTCTCGCGCAGGCGCGCCGTGCGCTGCTTCCCGCGGGACGCGAGCGGCTGCGGGCCTCGCTGCTGCCGCGCTCGCTCGTCGTCCGCCCGCGCGTCACGGAGCTCTGACCGCCGGCTCGTCCGTGCCGTTTCGACGCGCCTCGCTCGCTCGACGAGCAGGCGATGAGACGACCGAGCCGTTCTCGCTGCCGCTGGTCGGGCGAGGAGCGCAGCGACGAGTCGAGACGGCCAGACGCTGCCGGGAGGAATCAGCACCCGCGAACGGAAGAAGCCCCGCACCAGGTGCGGGGCTTCTTCACGGAGCGGAAGCGACAGGATTTGAACCTGCGAGACGAGTTACCCCGCCTACATGGATTCCAGCCATGCTCCTTCGGCCGCTCGGACACGCTTCCAAAGGGCGACTTTATCACGCGAGACCGACCCGTCCCTTCGGCCGCGTCAGCCGGGACCGGTCTCACGCGACGGGCGCGTTGCGCTCGAGGAACTCGTACACCTCGGTCGTGTCGACTCCGGGGAACGCACCGGTCGGCAGCGTGGCGAGCAGCGTGCGCGGCGTGCTGACGTGCGGCCACGCGCCGTCGCGCCAGGTCTGCTCGAGCTGCTCGGGCGGCCGGCGGCAGCACACCTCGACCGCGTGGCGGGACAGGCCGCGGTGCGGGGTGTCGCGGCCCACGAACCACTTGGTGTCCTCGAAGCGCACCCCCACGCTCACCGAGTGGGCGCCCTGCGCCGAGTGCTCGACGCGCGCCGTGCACCAGTACGTGCCGTTGCCCGTGTCGGTGTACTGGTAGTACGGGTTGAAGCGGTCCTCCTCCGTGAACACCACCCGGCTCGTCCAGCGGCGGCAGCACATCTGCCCCTCGATCGCGCCGAGCGGATCCGCGGGGAAGTTCACGTCGTCGTTCTCGTACGCCTTCGTGATCGTCCCCGATTCGTGCACCTTCAGGAAGTGCACCCGGATGCCCAGATGCCGCGTCGCGAGGTTCGTGAACCTGTGGGCGGCGGTCTCGTACGACACCGAGTACGTGTCCCGCAGGTCCTCGATCGAGATGGCCTTGCGCTTCTTGGCGTCCTGCAGCACCTCGACCGCGTGCCGCTCGGGCATCAGCAGGGCGCCGGCGAGGTAGTTCTGCTCGACGCGCTGACGCAGGAACGCGGCGTAGTCCGTCGGCTCGGCGTGCCCCAGCACGCGCGCCGTGAGGGCCTGCAGCACCGCGCTGCGGGGGTCGCCGCGGTGGCGATCCGACAGATACAGCCGACCGTTGCGCAGGTCGAGCACGCTGCGCGTGGTCTGCGGCAGGTCGGGCACATGGTGGATCGTAAAGCCCAGGTGGGACGCGATATCGCTGGTCGCGCGCTGCGTGAGCGGGCCGCCCGGATGTCCGACCGCGCGCAGCAGCTCGTGCGCGGCCCTCTCGAGCTCGGGGAAGTGATTGTCCTGCGTGCGCATCAGGCGCCGCAGCTCGACGTTCGCGCGGCGGGCCTGCTCAGGGGTCGCCGCCCGCTCGTCGTGCAGCCGGTCGATCTCGCCCGACAGCCGCAGGATGGTGCGCAGCACGTCGTCGGGAGTGGACTTCGGGATCCGGAACGGGCTGATCCCGAGCGCCTGCAGGCGGGCGCCGCGCAGCGCGCGCTCGACCCCGATCTCGAGTTCCGCCCGCTCATCGAGCGGCTCGGCCTGCAGGAGCGCGTCCATCGTCGTGCCGAGAGCCTTCGCGATCGTCCGCAGCATCGACAGCCGTGGCTCGCGCCGGCCGTTCTCGATCATGGACAGCTGGCTGGGGGCGCGGCCGACCTGGGCGGCGAGCGCCTCGAGCGTCATGCCGTGCTCTGCGCGGAGGCGGCGGATCCGTCGTCCGATCGCGAGCGCGTCGGCCTCATCCAGTTCTTCGTCGAGCTGCATGCCGCAGATCCTGCCACAGAGATCCGCTCCGCAGAAAGAGCCGAGAACTTCTGTTCGCCGATCCGGTTCGAACCCTTGATCCTTCGCACATGGTGGATCCAACAGCCAGACGTCCCGCCAGGGATCCGAACCGAGGAGCACGAAGATGAGCTATCCGGGAGACCAGATCCAGACCGCCGACGACCTCCGCCTCGAGTGGCGCGCCGACCCCCGCTGGAACGGCGTCCGCCGCGACTACACGGCCGAGGACGTCATCCGGCTGCGCGGCAGTGTCCGCGAGGAGGCGACGCTCGCGCACCGCGGCGCGGAGGTGCTGTGGGAGCGCCTGACGGCTCACCGGGGCGGAGGCGACGCGTTCATCCGCGCGCTCGGCGCCCTGACGGGCAACCAGGCCGTGCAGCAGGTGCGGGCGGGCCTGAAGGCGATCTATCTGTCGGGCTGGCAGGTCGCCGCCGACGCGAACCTGTCGGGCCAGACCTACCCCGACCAGTCGCTGTACCCGGCCAACTCCGTGCCTGCCGTCGTGCGCCGCATCAACAACGCGCTGCTGCGTCAGGACCAGCTCGAGACGGCCGAGGGCTCGCGCGGGCGTGACTGGCTCGCGCCGATCGTCGCCGACGCGGAGGCCGGCTTCGGCGGACCGCTGAACGCGTACGAGCTGGCGCACTCGATGATCCAGGCGGGCGCCGCGGGCATCCACTGGGAGGATCAGCTCGCGAGCGAGAAGAAGTGCGGCCACCTGGGCGGCAAGGTCCTCGTGCCGACCCAGCAGCACATCCGCACGCTGAACGCGGCGCGCCTGGCGGCGGATGTCGCGGGCGTCCCGACCGTCCAGATCGCCCGCACCGACGCCCTCGCGGCCGACCTGCTCACAAGTGACGTGGATGAGCGCGATCGCGCGTTCCTCACGGGCGAGCGCACAAGCGAGGGGTTCTACCGCGTGCGCAACGGCATCGAGCCGGTCATCTCGCGCGGCCTCGCCTACGCGCCGTACGCGGACCTGCTGTGGGTCGAGACCGGCACCCCCGACATCGAGCTCGCGCGCGAGTTCGCCGCCGCGGTGCACGCCGAGTTCCCGGGCAAGATGCTCGCCTACAACTGCTCGCCGAGCTTCAACTGGCACCGCGCCCTGACCGACGCGCAGATCGCGTCCTTCCAGGACGAGCTCGGCGCGCTCGGCTACCGGTTCCAGTTCATCACGCTGGCCGGCTTCCACGCCCTGAACCACTCGATGTACCAGCTCGCCCGCTCCTACGCCGAGACGGGCATGACCGCGTACGTCGAGCTGCAGGACGCCGAGTTCGCGGCCGAGGCCGAGGGCTACACCGCCACGAAGCACCAGCGGGAGGTCGGCACGGGCTACTTCGACCACGTGTCGACCGCGCTCAACCCCACGAGCGCCACTCTCGCTCTCGCCGGCTCCACCGAGACGGCCCAGTTCCACTGAGGCCCACCAGGCCCGGATACCGACGACTTTCATCTGGAGGACATCATGACCATCACCGACATCGCTCCCCCGCCCCGCGCGATCCGTCAGGAGCCTCAGCGCATCGCGCCGACCCTCACGGTCGTCGGGCCGCTGCTCGACCGGTTCGAGGAGATCCTGACCGGCGACGCGCTCGCCTTCGTCGCGCAGCTGCACGAGCTGTTCGCCGGGGCGCGCTACGACCGGCTCGCCGACCGGATGCGCCATGGCTACGAGATCGGCAACGGCCGCGACCCGGGGTTCCGCGAGGACACCGCCCGCATCCGCGCGGACGCCTCATGGCGCGTCGCGGGCGCAGGCCCGGGGCTCGAGGACCGTCGCGTCGAGATCACGGGCCCGACGGATCCGCGGATGACGATCAACGCGCTGAACTCGGGGGCGCGCGTGTGGCTCGCCGACCAGGAGGACGCCACGAGCCCGACGTGGCGCAACGTGATCGGCGGCCAGCTGTCGCTGTACGACGCGATCCGCGGGCAGCTGACGTTCACGTCGCCGGAGGGCAAGCGCTACGAGGTCACCGCGGAGCGCACGCCGACGATCGTGATGCGCCCGCGGGGCTGGCACCTGGAGGAGCACCACATGCACTTCACGGACCAGTACAAGCGCACGATGGCGGCGTCCGGATCGCTCGTCGACTTCGGGCTGTACGCGTTCCACAACGCGCAGGCGCTGATCGGGCAGGGGCGCGGGCCGTACTTCTACCTGCCGAAGCTCGAGTCGGCGGAGGAGGCCCGCCTGTGGGATCAGGTCTTCACGTTCACCGAGCACTACCTCGGGATGCCGCACGGCACGATCCGCGCGACCGTGCTGATCGAGACGCTGCCGGCCGCGTTCGAGATGGAGGAGATCCTGTACGAGCTGCGTGACCACTGCGCGGGCCTTAATGCGGGACGCTGGGACTACATCTTCTCGATCATCAAGACGTACCGCGGCCGCGGCTCGCGCTTCGTGATGCCGGATCGCAACCAGGTGACCATGACGGTGGATTTCATGCGGGCCTACACCGAGCTGCTCGTCAAGACGTGCCACAGGCGCGGGGCGCACGCGATCGGCGGCATGAGCGCGTTCATCCCGAACCGGCGCGATCCGGAGGCCAACGCGCGGGCCCTCGAGCAGGTGGCGGCCGACAAGCGGCGCGAGGCCGCGGACGGCTTCGACGGCACGTGGGTGGCGCACCCCGACCTCATCGCGGTCGCGCGCGCGGAGTTCGATGCCGTGCTCGGATCGCGGCCGAACCAGCTCGACCGCCGGCGCGACGACGTGCAGGTGTTCGAGCGGCACCTGCTGAACCTGTGGATCGGCCGTCCGATCACCGACGCGGGCGTGCACGCCAACGTGTCGGTCGGGCTGCGTTACATCGAGGCGTGGCTGCGCGGCCAGGGCGCGGTGGCGATCGACGGCCTCATGGAGGACGTCGCTACGGCCGAGATCTCGCGTTCGCAGATCTGGCAGTGGATCCGGCAGGAGAAGTCGACCGAGGAGGGCACGCTCATCACGCGCGAGCACGTGTCGTCGCTGGTCGACCGAGTGCTGGCCGAGGTCGGTCGCCACGACGGCGACCGGTTCGATGAGGCGGCTGAGGTGTTCCGCGACGTCGCGCTGTCGGAGGGCTTCCGCCCCTTC
The DNA here is from genome assembly GCF_031178525.1 of Microbacterium sp. Taxonomy (GTDB): domain Bacteria; phylum Actinomycetota; class Actinomycetes; order Actinomycetales; family Microbacteriaceae; genus Microbacterium. The sequence goes on along the minus strand of NZ_JAPSJA010000054.1, from coordinate 6,512 downwards.
CTCACCACGCGCGCCTACGCCGAGCATCTCGTCGAGACCGCCTGAATCCGGGCGGCGCGATCCGCCGCCGTGGGGCGCCCCGCTTTGCTGCAGCGGGGCGCCCCTCCTCGAGCCGCCCCCCTTCAGGCGAGGTGGCTTGTCGGCGCCGCTCCGGCGTCTCTCTCACTCGCCGCTCATGCCCGCCGCGACTCGTGGGCGGCGATCGCGAGCTGCACCCGATTGTCGAGGGCCAGCTTGGCCAGGGCACTCGAGATGTAGGCCTTGACGCTCCCGACGGACACGTGCAGGCGCCCGGCGATCTCGCCGTTTCCGAGTCCGTCGGCCACCGCGAGCGCGACATCGCGCTCGCGATCTGTCAGGTTCGCGAGCGGATCCACGCGCGGGCCGGGCGCGGCATCCGCGACGCGGTCGATGAGCTGCCTGAGCACCTCTGGCGACACGGTCGCCTCGCCGGAGGCGGCCTGGTGGATCGCCGCGACGATCCGCTCGGGAGGCGTGTGCTTCAGCAGGAAGCCCGAGGCCCCGGCGGCAAGCGCGTCCAGCACGACCGGCTCGGCGTCGAACGTGGTGAGCATGATCACCGCCGGGTGCGGCCCGGCACGCCGGCGCATGCTGCGAAGCGCCGAGATCCCGTCGAGGCGCGGCATCCGCACGTCGAGCAGCACGACATCCGGGTGCTCCCTCTCGACCATCTCGAGGAGGTCGACGCCGTCTCCCGCCTCCGCCACGATCCGGATGCGCTCGTCACCCGCCAGGAGCATCCGCAGCCCGGCACGGACGAGCGGATCGTCGTCGACCACTGCGACCGTCACGTCAGCGGTCATCGCGACGCCCCCTTCGGAACAGCTCCGCAACGGCGCGGAACTCGCCGTCGGCCACCTCGGTCCCGAACGTACGCCGTCGAGGCGCACGCGTTCGGCGAGCCCGACCAGACCGCTTCCCGCGCCGCGGGAGACGTCGAGCCACGTGATGCCGGGCGGCACCGGGTTCGTCGCGACGATCACGAGCCGGTCGCGATGCTGCGTCAGCCGCAGCGTCACTGTCGCCGCGGGGGCATGTTTGCGGGCATTGGTGAGCAATTCCTGCACCACCCGGAAGGCCGTGCGCTGCGTGGTGTCGCGCAGCTTCTCGGCACGGACGTCGATCTCGCACCGCACGCGCTGGCCCGCCGCGACCGACTCGGCCAGCAGCGCGTCCAGGTCGTCGAGCCGTGGTTGCGGTGACCCCGTCCCGAGTTCGCCCTCGCTGCGCAGCAGTCCCAGCAGCTCGCGGAGGTCCTCCACAGCGGCCTCGGCGCTCTGGCGGATCACCCCGGTCGCGTCGGCAAGCTCGGCCGGAGAAGGCGGGTTGCCCGATCCGGCACGGTAGGCGAGGGCGCCGGCGTGCATCGAGAGCAGGGAGATGCGGTGGGCGAGCACGTCGTGCATCTCCCGCGCGATCCGCTCCCGCTCGTCACGCCGCACGGTCGCGAGCCGCTGCTCGTACCGCTCCCGATCGCGTTCGGCCGATTCGCGCAGCCCGATGATCACCTGGCGCCGCGCTCGCCCGAGCAGGCCGATGCAGAACGACAGCGCGTACATCAGCGGGATGATGATCAGCCACACGACCCAGGGCATCCCCGGGATCGGCAGCACGGCATGGTACGGGAGCGCGACGAGGATGTGCACCAGGACCAGGAGCGTCGACGGCAGGATCGGAGCGAGCAGTCCCATCCGGCCGACCGCGACGAGCGTGCCGATCATGGCGGAGGCCGCGAGCGTGCCGGGGATGATCGCGAGCGCGCCGACGAGCAGAGGTCGACGCCGGGTCCACCAGATGAGCGCCGTCGCCACGATGCCGAGGGCGAAATCCCAGGGCCACCATGCCGTCGGCACCTGCGGATTGCCGAGCGGCGCGATCGCCCACATCAGCGCCGCGAGCGCCGTGAAGGCGATGTCACTCGCCCACTCGCCCCGCGTGCGTCCCGCGGCGGGCGACAGCCGCCCCAGGGTCGCGCGCAGCCTGCTCGACATGATTCCGATGCTACGAGCGCTCACCCGCTCCGCGAGCACAGAGAGGCGGATCCTGGCCGATCGGACGGCGGCTCTGGTCGATCGGCCGTCGCGGCCGTCGCCGTCGCGGGCTGTGATGGGGCCATGACCGATACCTCCACTCACTCGACCCCCGCCCTCGAGTTGCGCGGGTTGCGCCGCGAGTTCGGCGACAAGGTCGCTGTCGCCGACATCGATCTCTCCGTTCCCGCAGGATCGTTCTACGGCGTCGTCGGGCCGAACGGTGCGGGAAAGACCACCGCGCTGTCGATGGCCGTCGGCCTGCTCCGTCCCAGCGCCGGCACCGCGTATGTGCAGGGACTCGACGTCTGGAGCGACCCCGTCGAGGCGAAGCGCCGGCTGGGTGTGCTGCCAGACGGGCTGGCGCTGCCGGAGAGACTGACGGGCGGGGAGCTGCTGACGTACTGGGGACGCTTCCGGAAGATGGACCCCCAGGTCGTCGCCTTACGCACGTCCGAGCTGCTTCGCATCCTCGAGCTCGACGAGGCCGAGAGCCTCGGCACTCTGGTCGGCGAGTACTCCACTGGCATGCGCAAGAAGATCGGCCTGGCGACCGCGCTGCTCCACACACCGCGAGTGCTCGTGCTCGACGAGCCGTATGAGGCGGTCGATCCCGTCAGCGCACGCGTGCTGACCCGCATCCTGCGTCGCTTCACCGAGACGGGCGGTTCCGTCGTCATCTCCAGTCATGTGATGGCGCTCGTCGAGCAGCTGTGCGACCGGGTCGCGATCGTCGCGCAGGGTCACGTGCTCGCACAGGGAACGCTCGACGAGGTGCGCGCAGGCAACAGCCTCGAGGACCGGTTCGTCGAACTGGTCGGCGCGCCCGAGATCGACGAGGAGGAGCTGTCGTGGATCGGGGGCTGATCTCTCTCAAGTTCGCCATGCTGCGCAACAGCTCGGCCGGCCTGCGCCGTGCAGGATGGCTGATCGGCGGCGTGCTCGTCGCGGCGACGTGGGCAGCCGCGGCCCTTGCCGCCACGCACGAAGTGCGGCATTCGGTGCTGACCCTCGTGCTCGCCCTGTGGCTCGTGGGCGGCATGGTCGGCCCGGTGCTGATGAGCGGCGCGGGCGTCGTGCGCGCGGACTTCTTCTCCCTGCTGCCGGTGTCCCGGCTCGCGCTCGGGCGCGGGCTGCTGGTCTCCGTGTTCGTCGGGGTCGCCTCGGCGTTCGTGCTGCTGGCGATGCTCGCACCGGCGTGGCATGCGGCGGTACTCGCGCCGATCGTGGTGCCGATCGCGGTGATCGGCGGCGTGCTGGCATGGGTGCTCGTCATCGTGCTGTCGCGCCTGGTGTACGGGCTGCTCGGCGCGGCGATGAAGTCCCGGCTCGGCATCGAGATCGCAGGCGTGCAGTGGGGCATCCTGCTGGCCGCGATGTTCGCGGGCTGGATCGTCGTCACCGTCGCGTTCCAGTCCGTCTCCCGGCTCCTCTCGGAGGGCCTGCCGGCAGGGCCCATCACGTCGGTGCTCGACGCGCTTCCGACGTCGTGGCCGGTGCTGGCGGTCGAGGCGGCCGCGAACGGCGACATCGGCGGGGCGGCGCTGCTGCTCGGCGCGCTCCTGCTGCTCGATGCGGTGCTGATCGTGGCGACCATCCCGCTGCTCGTGCCGAGTGAGCAGCGCACGCGCCGCCGTCACGGTAGGGTCCGCTCGCCCGGTCTGGTCGCCGGCGGGGGCCTGCTGCCGAAGACGCCGGCCGGTGCCGTGGCCATGAAGGAGCTGCGGCAGTGGCGCCGCGACCCGTGGCGCGCGCTCGAATCGAGCACGGCGCTGTGGACGGGCGCGACCATCGGCATCTTCTGCCTGCTGGGTGGGTACACCGCGCCGGCCGCCCCGTTCGCGGGACTCGTCGTCGCGTTGATGGGCGCTCTCGCGGGTCTGAACCTGTATGGCCAGGACGGCTCGGCCGTATGGCAGCAGGTCGTCGGCGAGCATGACAGTTCGGTGCGCGCCGATGTGCGCGGACGACAGTGGGCGCTCGCGCTGGTGATCCTGCCGCGTGCGGTGATCGTGTCGATCGTGTTCGTGCTGCTGAGCCAGGCGTGGTGGGCGGTACCGTACATCGTGGCGGCCCTGCCGGCGACGATCGGCGCGGCCACGGGCGCGGCGCTGATCACGTCGGCCATCGGGGTGTCGCCGGGTGTGGATCCGCGACGCCGGGTCGGTCCCAACGATGCGAACGGCAATGTCAGCATCCACATCTGGATCGCGCTGATCCTGACGGGGATCGGAATGGCGCCGACGATCGGGATGATCCTGTGGGCGGCGACCGAGCCGACGTGGCCGCTGCTGCTGGCGACGTCCATCGTGGGCGTCCTGAACGCCTTCGCCGCCGCCGGGCTCCTGGGGCGGATCGCGATCGGCTACCTGGACCGCCGGCTGACCGATGTGTTCAGCCGCATCCGGTACGCACGCGTCTTCCGCGACGAGGGCACGACGCTGCTCGACCGGATCGCCGATTCGACGCTCAAGGGCGAGATCCAGTACGCCGCGCAGAAGCAGAGCGAGCGCGACAAGCGCCTGGCACGGGCGCGCGGCTGACCGCGGTGCCGCGCCGTTGACATCCCGGGCGTGTCGCCGCTACGGTGGCAAGTCCGTGCCGCCCGGCGCGGAACGAAGAGGCAGGCCGAGAGGACGACCGTGAGCGCATACCCGCAGCCCACGCCGGTTCAGGGGAACTTCCTGAACCGTGAAGAGTCGTGCCCTCCGGCGCCGGTCGTCTAGGCAGCATCCCGCTGACCTCACGCCCCGCACCGCACAGGTCCGGGGCGTTTTCCTTTCCGCACAGCTGCACACAGCATCGGCACGGAAGCGAGCACCCGGATCCGGACCCGCCGCTCTCCCCCACAAGGAAAGGAATCATGGAGAGGCTCTCGAAGCACCTGCTGTCGTGGGCGTCGCTCCTGGACGAGCTCACGCTCGAGCAGGCGCGCGTCTCGTCGCAGATGCCGTTCATCCACCCGCACCTGGCCCTCATGCCCGACGCCCACCTGGGCAAGGGCGCGACGGTCGGGTCGGTGATCCCCACGCTCGGCGCGATCATGCCCGCGGCCGTCGGGGTCGACATCGGCTGCGGCATGATCGCCGTGCGCACCCAGTTCACCCGCGAGCACCTCGCCGGCCGCGACCTCAAGCCGCTGCGCGAGGCGATCGAGCGCGCGATCCCGCTGTCCGCCGGGCGCGACAACCGCAAGGTCGTCGCCACCGCCGCGCCGCGGGTCGCCGAGCTCGAGCAGCTCGCCGACCGCGCCGGGTTCGATCCGGCGACGTACGCCGGTCACTGGCGTCTGCAGCTGGGGTCGCTCGGATCCGGGAACCACTTCATCGAGGTGTCCGTCGACGAGGCTGACCGTGTCTGGATGTTCCTGCACTCCGGATCGCGGGGCGTCGGCAACAAGATCGCCACGCGCCACATCGCGGTCGCGCAGGATGTCGCGAAGCGCGAGCGGATCGAACTGCCGAACCGCGATCTCGCCTACCTCACGGAGGGCACCGCCGAGTTCGACCGGTACATCCGGGAGCTGCGCTGGGCGCAGCACTTCGCGCTGCTGAACCGGGAGGAGATGATGGATCGCGTCGCGCGGCAGCTCGGGGAGTTCCTCGGCGAGCAGGTGGTCGAGCACGAGCGGATCAACTGCCACCACAACTTCACCGAGAAGGAGACGCACGCAGGGCGCGAGGTGTGGGTGTCGCGGAAGGGCGCGATCCAGGCCGATGCCGGTCGAGCGGGCCTGATCCCCGGCTCGATGGGCACCGCGTCATACGTCGTCGAGGGGCTCGGCAACGAGCTGTCGCTGAACTCGTCTCCGCATGGCGCGGGGCGCGAGCACTCGCGGTCCGCCGCGCGGCGCATGTTCACGCACGCGCAGCTGCGCGAGGCGATGGCCGGCATCGAGTACCGCGACACGGACGCGTTCCTCGACGAGATCCCCGCGGCGTACAAGCCGATCGATCAGGTCATGGCCGATGCGGCCGACCTCGTCTCGATCCGGCACACGCTGCGCCAGCTCGTCAACGTGAAGGGCGACTGACGCGCTCGCAACACGCTCCCTCGCTCACCGAACCGGCTGTTCGCTGAGCGAGGGAGTGCAGCGACCGAGTCGAAACGGCGCAGCCTCCCCGCCCGCTGTGCCGACTCACGCAGGAAGCGGTATCACCTTCGTCTCGTCCCACGGCTCGGCCCAGCCGAGCCGGTCGAACAGCGCGTCGAGCAGCATCGCCGTGAAGCCCCACACGAGGTGCTCGCCGACCGTGAACGCGGGGCCGCGCCACTCGCGTCCATCGCGCCGGATGACCGTCACGCCGCGATACGCCGGATCCAGCAGGTCGGCGACGGGCGCGCGGAAGACGGCGGATGACTCCCCCACGTCGACGACCCGCACGGGCGACGGTTCGCGCCACCACCCGAGCACGGGCGTCACGAGGTGTCGTGAGAACGCGAGCGGCACCTCCGGCAGGG
>NZ_JAPSJA010000263.1 GCF_031178525.1 Microbacterium sp. | reverse complement strand
CGCGGCCGCCGTCCGCTTCCTAGCGTGGGGACATCCGTCCCCTCCGACCCCAGGGAGCACACAATGGCGATCTTCAGCGTCGACACCGAGGCGGTCTCCACCGCCAACGGGCAGACCCTCAACACGGCCGAGCAGATCCGCAGCCTCACCGCCGCGCTCACGGGGCAGCTGGCGCAGCTCGAGAGCACGTGGAGCGGTGCGAGCGCGGGCGCGTTCCAGTCGGCGCTCGCGCAGTGGAAGGGCGCTCAGCAGTCGGTCGAGCAGGCGCTGGACAGTCTCGGCCGCGCGCTGGGTGTCGCGAGCGCGAACTACGCGGAGGCCGAGCGTCTGACCTCCGGCATGTTCCGCTGACCCGAACGGCGGACAGCAGAACGGCCCCTCCCGAAGGAGGGGCCGTTCTGTGCGAGATGGATCAGAAGTCCATGCCACCCGTGGGGTCGCCCGCCGGGGCGGCGGCCTTCTCGGGCTTGTCGGCGACGACGGCCTCGGTCGTGAGGAACAGACCGGCGATCGACGCGGCGTTCTGCAGCGCCGAGCGCGTCACCTTGGCCGGGTCGATGATGCCCTGCGCGAACAGGTCACCGTACTCGCCCGTGGCGGCGTTCAGGCCGTGGCCGACGGGAAGGTCGGCGACCTTGTTGGCGACCACGCCCGGCTCGAGGCCGGCGTTGAGGGCGATCTGCTTCAGCGGAGCCTCGATGGCGACCTTGACGATGTTCGCACCCGTCGCCTCGTCGCCCACCAGCTCGAGACCCTCGAACGCGGTCTTGCCGGCCTGGATGAGGGCCACGCCACCACCGGCGACGATGCCCTCCTCGACGGCGGCCTTCGCGTTGCGGACGGCGTCCTCGATGCGGTGCTTGCGCTCCTTGAGCTCGACCTCGGTGGCCGCGCCCGCCTTGATGACGGCCACGCCGCCGGCGAGCTTGGCGAGGCGCTCCTGCAGCTTCTCGCGGTCGTAGTCGCTGTCGGTGTTCTCGATCTCGCGGCGGATCTGGGTCACGCGACCCTCGATCTGCTCGGCCTCGCCGGCACCCTCGACGATCGTGGTCTCGTCCTTCGTGACGATGACCTTGCGCGCACGGCCGAGCAGGTCGAGGTCGGTGTTCTCGAGCTTGAGGCCGACCTCCTCCGTGATGACCTGGCCGCCGGTCAGGATCGCGATGTCCTGCAGCTGCGCCTTGCGGCGGTCGCCGAAGCCGGGGGCCTTGACGGCGACCGACTTGAAGATGCCGCGGATCTTGTTCAGCACGAGCGTCGCGAGCGCCTCGCCCTCGACGTCCTCGGCGATGATGACGAGCTCCTTGCCCGACTGGATCACCTTGTCGACGATGGGCAGAAGGTCCTTGATGTTCGAGATCTTCTGGTTCGCGATGAGGATGTACGGGTCCTCGAAGACGGCCTCCTGGCGCTCCGGGTCCGTGACGAAGTAGGGGTTCAGGTAGCCCTTGTCGAAGCGCATGCCCTCGGTGAGCTCGAGCTCGGTGCCGAAGGTGTTCGACTCCTCGACGGTGACGACGCCCTCCTTGCCCACCTTGTCGATGGCCTCGGCGATGAGCTCGCCGATGGCGGGGTCGGCGGCCGAGATCGACGCGGTCGCGGCGATCTGCTCCTTCGACTCGACCTCCTTGGCCTGCGCCAGCAGCTCGTCCGACAGCGCCTTGACGGCCTTCTCGATGCCGCGCTTGAGGCTGATCGGGTCGGCGCCGGCCGCCACGTTGCGGAGACCCTCGCGAACGAGCGCCTGGGCGAGGACGGTCGCAGTGGTGGTGCCGTCGCCGGCGACGTCGTCGGTCTTCTTGGCGACCTCCTTGACGAGCTCGGCGCCGATCTTCTCGTACGGGTCGTCGAGCTCGATCTCCTTGGCGATCGAGACGCCGTCGTTCGTGATCGTGGGGGCGCCCCACTTCTTCTCGAGCACGACGTTGCGACCGCGCGGGCCGAGCGTCACCTTGACGGCGTCGGCCAGCGTGTTGAGGCCGCGCTCGAGGCCGCGACGGGCCTCCTCGTCGAAAGCGATCATCTTTGCCATGGTGTAGTCGTCCCTCCCGGACGTAGGCGTGTGGTCTTTAGCACTCACCTGGCGGGAGTGCCAGGACGATTCTGGCACTCACCCCCATCGAGTGCAAGCCGCGCGAGACCCACCGCCGCACACACAGGCAGGCGCCCGGCGAGCGATGTCGCGGGGCGCCTGCGGAGGGCTGTGGCGGAGCGGTCGTCGAGCGAGACGATCAGACCGGGCGGACCGCCTCCGCCTGGGGACCCTTCTGACCGGTGCCGACGGTGAACTCGACGGCCTGGCCTTCCTCGAGGACGCGGAAGCCGCTCATCTCGATGTTCGAGTAGTGGACGAAGACGTCCTGGCTGCCGTCGGCCACGGTGATGAACCCGAAGCCCTTCTCGGCGTTGAACCACTTGACGGTGCCCTGGGTCATGCGAACTCTCCTGGTGCTGGGCCCTCCTGCGGAGGGGACTACCGGGGAATCGTATCCGCGTGATTCAGGGCCTCAGCGCCGGGGAGCCGAGTATTGACACGCCCGAATAGAACTGTTTACCCGGCCGAAACACGGTCGAGCCCGACCACGACCGTGAGCCTCTTCGTCTCGTCGCCCGGCGTCACGTACTGATCGCTCTGCTCGGTGCGCGCACCCCCGAGCGCCTGCGCCACCCCGAGGGCGGCGGCCTCCTCCTCGGGCGACGCGTAGTACACCGTCGTGGCCGGGAAGTCGGAGGCGGACGAGTCGCTCGGCAGCACCATGTCCTCGGTCCACCCCGCCGCGACGAGCTCGCTCGCGACCTGCTCGGCGACACCCGCGGTGCTGGTGCCGTTGAGCACCAGGATCGTGTAGGTCGTGTCGACCACGGGAGCGACCGTGGGGGTGGCCTGCGGCTGCTCCGGCAGATCCGTCGCGCGCTGCGACAGCACGAGGAATCCGATGATGCCCGCGACGGTCAGCACGACGGTCGCCAGCATCGCCCACAGCAGCACGACGCCGCGCGGCGTGCGCGGCTGATCGGCACGGTGAGCGCCGACGCGGGCGGCCTGACGGGGGACGTCGTCGAAGCGATCCCGGGGGTAGCTGGTCGGCACGTCACGATCGTACCCGGGGAGCCTGGCCATCCCGTGGCGTCCCGAGCGGGTCAGCCCGCGATGCGGGAGCGCGCCGCGTCACGCGCGTCACGCATCCGGCGGAGGCGCCCGACCAGCAGGGGGTCGGCGGCCAGCGCGTCGCCGGAGTCGATCAGGCGGCCGAGCAGCTGGTAG
>NZ_JAPSJA010000053.1 GCF_031178525.1 Microbacterium sp. | reverse complement strand
CACGTCGACCGCGAGTCCGGATGCGCGCAGCTCGCGACACAGGTCGAGCCCGTGGCCGTCGGGGAGGTTCAGGTCGAGCAGCAGCAGGTGGATCCGCTCGCCGCGCGCGACCGCGTCGCGCAGCTCACGGCGCGCGGCGCTCGCGGTGTGCGCCACGCCGACGACCTCGAACCCGTCGACGCGGCGCAGGTACTCGGCGTGCGCGACCGCCGTGCGCGGATCGTCCTCGACCACCAGCGCCCGGATCATCCCGCGACCTCCACCGGCGCCGGCAGGATCGCCGTGAACACCGCGCCGCCGCCGGGTGCCTCCGACACCTCGACCGTGCCGCCCAGGCCCTCGACCACCTGGCGGACGAGCGTGAGCCCGTAGCCGTGCGCCTGCGACCCGGCGCCCTTCGTCGAGAATCCGCGGCGGAACACGCGCTCGCGGTCCTCCGGCGGGATCCCGTCGCCCGAGTCGGTGACCTGGAACACCAGCGATCCGTCGTCGGTCGACGCCAGGTACACCTCCACCCACGCGTCCGTATCGCCGGTGCGAGCCGCGCGGGCGGCCGCCGCGTCTGTCGCGTTGTCGATCAGGTTGCCGAGGATCGTCACGACATCGGCCGGCTGCAGTCCCTGCGTCCCCGGCGCGAGATGCGTCTCGAAGTGCATCTCGACCGCCCGCTCGTGCGCCTGCGCGGCCTTGCCGAGCATGAGCGCGGCGATCACGGGCTCATCCACCGCGTGCAGCACGCGATCGGCCAGGCGCTGCCCGAGGTCGCGCTCGGACGCCGCGAACTTCAGCGCCTCGTCCGCGCGCCCCAGCTCGATCAGCGTCGCGATCGTGTGCAGCCGGTTGTCGAACTCGTGGGCCTGCGCCCGCAGGGCGTCGGAGATCGTGTGCACGCTCGACAGCTCGCCCGTGATCCGCCGCAGCTCCGTGCGATCGCGCAGGGTTAGGATGAGCGCCCGCCGGCCGGTCAGCCCTCCCCCGGTCGACTCGGTGTCCTCGCGCGCGAGCAGGAGGTCGCGCCCGTTGATCCGCTCGACGCCGACGAGGTCGTCGGAGGCGAGCAGCGCCCGCACCTGCTCGGGGAGCCACGGCTCGTCCACCGCGAACGGCGCCGGACGGTCGATCCCGAGCATGCGCACGGCCTGATCGTTCGCGAGCACGACGCGGCGCGGCCCGTCGGGACGCTGCTCGATGAGCAGCAGGCCCTCCTCGAGCGAGTGCAGCACGGCCTCGTGCGCCGCGAACAGGCGCGCGAGCTCGTCGGCGTCGCGCCCGTCGGTGACCCGATCGAGGCGGCGGAACAGCCCGAACGCGGCGAGCGCGCCGAGGCCCAGCACGACCGCCGTGAACGCCCCCACGATCTGCAGCCGGGTCATGATCGACGCGGTCACGCTCTGCAGTGTCACGCCCGCCGAGACGAGGCCGACGACCTCGCCGCTCACCCGGACGGGCGTCACGGCGCGCATGGACGGCCCGAGCGTGCCCTCGTACACCTCCGTGAACGTCCCGCCCGCGAGCGCCGGCGCGATCGTTCCGAGGAACGCGCCTCCGATCCGCTCGGGATCCGCATGCGTGTAGCGCGTGCGATCCGTGTCCATGATCGTGACGTAGTCGACGTCCGTCGCCCGCAGGATGCCCTCGACGTACGGCTGGAGGAGGGCGGAGGCGCGCGCGACGGAGCCGTCACGATCCGAGGCCGCCTCTTCGTGCGCCCGCGCGACGGCCTGCACGACCGTCGGATCGATCGCGAGCGTCGTGGCGAGATCCGTGCTGACCTCGGCCGCACGGTCATGCGCCGACATGTGCGCGTCCCACGCGAGGCCCACGAAGACGACTGCCACGCCCGCGAACAGCACGAGACCCAGCTCCACGAGGAACCGCCGCGCGATGCTGCGCCGGCGCTCCCGGATGGGGCGCGCGTCGCCCGCTGTGCGGGCATCCGCGGCCGCCCGAGGCGCTTCCTCGCGTCGCATGCCCTCCATTGTCGCGGGCGGCGGCGCCGACGAGTCACCCCGCGGAGAGAACACTATGCACGCAAGTGCCGGCGGCCCCGGCGGCGCGGACAGGATCGTGACGCACATCGACGGCGCTGTGCGCTCCGCCTCCCTCGAGACGCGAGCGGGCGCCCCGGCCAAAGGAGACCTTCATGGCGACGACGCCATACGCACCCGGAAAGCCCGCGCGCACGCGCGGCCTCGACAAGCAGCACTGGCTCTACATCGCGGTGATCATCGCGGTGATCGCGGGCATCATCGTGGGACTCGCGGCGCCCGAGTTCGGCGCCTCGCTCGCCTGGATCGGCAAGGGCTTCGTCGCGCTGATCAAGATGATGATCGCGCCGGTGATCTTCTGCACCATCGTGCTCGGGATCGGATCCATCGCCAAGGCCGCAACGGTCGGCAAGGTCGGCGGACTGGCGCTCGGCTACTTCCTCGTGATGTCGACGTTCGCGCTCGTGATCGGCCTCGTGGTCGGCAACCTCCTGCACCCGGGTGAGGGCCTGCGGATCCCGAACTCGGGCTACGAGGTGGAGGGCGAGGCGGAGACCACGACCGACTTCATCCTGGGGATCATCCCGACCACGCTGTTCTCGCCGCTCGTCGGCGACTCGGTCCTGCAGGTGCTGTTCGTCGCGCTGCTCGTCGGCTTCGCGATCCAGCAGCTCGGATCGCGCGGCGAGCCCATCCTGGACGGCGTGCGTGCCGTGCAGACGGTCGTGTTCCGCGTGCTGACGATGGTGCTGTGGGTCGCCCCCATCGGCGCGTTCGGCGCCATCGCTGGCGTCGTCGGCGAGACCGGCTGGGGCGCGGTCGTGTCGCTCGCGACGCTGATGATCGGCTTCTACGTCACGTGCATCCTGTTTATCGGCGTCGTGCTGGCGGCCGTGCTGTGGTTCGCCGCGCGGATCAACATTTTCTCGCTCATGAAGTACCTGGGACGCGAGTACCTGCTGATCGTCAGCACGTCCTCGAGCGAGTCGGCGCTGCCCCGCCTGATCGCGAAGATGGAGCACGTCGGCGTCTCCAAGCCGGTCGCGGGCATCACGGTGCCGACCGGCTACTCGTTCAACCTCGACGGCACCGCGATCTACCTCACGATGGCTTCGCTGTTCATCGCGACCGTGATGGGGACGCCGCTGACGATCCCCGAGCAGATCGGCCTGCTCGTGTTCATGATCATCGCCTCGAAGGGCGCCGCGGGCGTCACGGGTGCGGGGCTCGCGACGCTGGCGGGTGGCCTGCAGACGTACCGCCCGGATCTCGTCGACGGCATCGGCATGATCACCGGCATCGACCGCTTCATGTCCGAGGCCCGCGCTCTGACGAACTTCACGGGCAACGCGGTGGCCGCCGTGGTGATCGGGGCCTGGACGAAGGAGTTCGACCGTGATCGCGCGCTGGACGTGCTGCGCGGCGACCTGCCGTTCGACGAGCGCACGATGACCGGCGACGGACACGCATCCGAGCTGCCGCAGCTTCCGGAGGACGGCCAGGGCCCGTCGCCGATCTCGGCCACGATCCCGACCAGCGCCGGGCGACGCTGACCGATCCGACGCGAGGGGACCGACGCCACCGTCCGGGGCGTCGGTCCCCTTGCTTCTTCCGGCTCTTCGCTCAGCCGCCGGCGTCGGATCGCGGAAAGGAGCGGCGCGAGCACGCTCGCGCGGTTCGGCTCATGCACTCGCCGCACCAGGGCGTGGCGACGGGCGGGCCGGCGGGCGGGGCCGGCCGAGGGCGCGTCAGAGCCGCACGAACACGCCCTCGCGCAGCACGGGGACGACGTCGAGGTCATCGACCTTCGCGGCGGCGTGCACCTGCGCGAGGCGCCCGGGGTCGCCCTCCAGCTCACGGCCCGATCCGCTCGACGTGAGCAGGTGCTTGACGGCCCGGCGCAGCGCGTTGAACGCCTCGGCGGCGGCCACCGCCTCGGGCGAGGAGTGGTCGATGCCGAGCGGCGTGAGGGCGTCGATGATCGCCCCCGCGCCGAGGTGGTCCTCGACCGCGAAGCGGATGTCGCCGTCGGGCGTGCGCTCGCCGCCCGCGATGATCGCGATGCTGGTGCGCTGCTGGCGCCGCTCCTGCTCGGCCTTGATCGCGCGCGCGACCGCGGACGCGTTGCGCAGCGCGCCCGCCAGGATCAGCGGCTGTCCGGGAGCCTCGGCGAGCGCGCGCGAGATCGCGCCGCCGTTCGGGCACGGGGAGTCGGCGACAGGGACGGAGCCGCCCTGCGCCACCTCCGCGGCGACGTTCGACGAGAACCGGATGACGTCGGCGACGACGTACACGTCGGCCGGCGCGAGGCGGCGCAGCCCCTCGACGCCCCATTCGAGGCGGACCTGGTAGGTGGACTGATCGAACGCGGAGCTCACCCGTTCAGCGTAGGACGACACCCGACCCGTCCCGCGCGGGGCCGCGTCATCCGATGCAATAGTGGCGGCATGCGGATCCTGCAGAAGTTCGAGCTCGAGGTCGACGCCGACGCCGCATGGCGCGCGCTGCATTCGCCGGCCGTGATGTCGGAGCTGTACGGACCGCTGCTGCACGTCGACTCCATGGCCACCGGCGGGATGCCGCTGCGCTGGGAGGACGGCGCGGATGCGCCCGTGCGGTACAGCTCGTTCGGCCTGGGGCTGGGCGCCCACCTGATGTCGGTGCACGACCGGTACCGCGTCGACGCGCACGGGGACGTGCGCATCCTGCGCGACTGCGGCATCCCGCTCACCGGCCCGCTCGCGACCCTGGACGTGTGGGATCACCAGATGGCCGTGTCGCCGATGCCGGGCGATCCCACCCGCACCCTGTGGCGCGAGCGGCTGGTGATCCGCGGGCTCTCCGCTCCCGTGCTGTGGGCGCCGCTGTGGGCTCTGTGGCAGTGGCGCTCCGCGCGCCTGCGCCGGCTGGCGCCGTCGTGGGCGTTCGACCCGGCGTCGAGCGAGGGGGCCTCGGCGGATGACTGAGGCCGCGCCCGCCGAGGGCTTCGACGCGCCGGCGGCTCCCACAACCGCCCCGGAGGCGCGACCCATCCGGATCCGGCGGGCCGTGCCGGACGACGCGGACCTGCTCAGCGAGGTGCACGTGCGGACGTGGCAGCTCGCGTACGCCGAGCTGATCCCGCAGGCGGTGCTGGACTCGCTCGACATCATGGCGCGCGCCGCGCGCTGGCGCACGACGCTCGAGAACCCCAAGGCCACGGGGCGGACCTGGGTGGCGCTGGAGGGCGACGAGCTGATCGGCTTCAGCTCCTCGGGGCCCGCGCGCGGGGAGGACCCGCCGTGGCCGCTCGAGCTGTGGGCGCTGTACGTGCACCCGCGGCGGCACGGATCGGCTGCCGGCGCGCTGCTCGCGGACGCCGCGATCGGCGACCTGCCCGCCTTCCTGTGGGTGCTGGACGGGAACGCCCGCGCCATCCGCTTCTACGAGAAGATCGGCTTCCGCCTGGACGGCGCCACCAAGGTCGAGCGCCACGGCGGTGTCGAGCTGCACGAGCTGCGGATGGTGCGGGGGATCTAGAGACCACTGCGCGCCGAGCCCCCGACAGGCCCGGCGCGCAGGGAGGCGCTCAGTCCGCGAGCGCCTCGACCGGCACCACGCGGGTGGCCAGACGGGTGGGGGCCACGGCGGCGACGAGCGTGAGCACGGCGGCCGCGGCGACCACGGCCCCGATCGTCAGCCACGGGATCGCCGGCGTGACGATGAAGGCGGACAGGCCCATCTGCAGCGGGACGGCGCCCAGCACCGACTGCGCACCGGCCCAGCCGTACGCGATGCCGAGCGCGAGGCCGAACACCACCGACGTGAGCGTGATGTGGGTGGCCTCGAGCAGCACCATGCGCCGGATCTGCACGTTCGACAGACCGAGCGCCCGCAGCAGGCCGAGCTCGCGGCGGCGCTGCACGACGCCGATCGTGAGCAGGTTGACGAGGCCGACGGCCGCGATCACGGCGGACACCCCGACGAGCACCATCATCACGAGCGCGAAGTTGTCGAGCACGGCCATGCGCTCCTGCGGATACCCCGACTGCTCGGCGCTCGTGATCATCAGCTGCTGCGCCGTCTCCGCCGCGACCGCGAACATGGTCACGAGCGTGACGCCGACGACCACGCCGATGCCCATGCGGCTCGACCGCTCGGGGTAGCGCAGCGCGTTCTCCGCCGCGAGGCGCGCGACGGCGGATCCGCCGAACATCCGGCCGGTGATCCGCAGCAGCGGCGGCATGATCGCCGTGGATCCGATCACGAGACCGGTGAAGGACAGCAGCCCGCCGACGAACGCGGGCAGCACGCCGAGCGGGTTCGCCATGCCGATCATGACGCCGAGGCCGAGCAGGGCGGCGCCCAGACCGATCAGGATCAGCGACGTCACGCTGCGCGCGGGGCGGGCGAACTCGTCGTGCTGACGCTCGACGGATCCGCCGATCGCCTGCAGCGGCGTGACGGTCAGGACGCGGCGGGAACCCGCCCACGCCGCGGCCCACGTCGTGAGCACGACGATGGCGGCGGGGACCAGCAGCGATGCCTGCGCGACGTCGTACGGCACGTCGCCGACGAAGCGACGTCCGAGCGCGATGCCGGCCGCGGCGATCCCGATGCCGACGATGAGGCCGATCGCGGCGCCGATCGCGCCGACGACGAGGCCCTGCGTCGCGACCTCGGCCCGCTGCGAGCGCGAGGTCGCGCCGATGAGCCGCATCAGCGCGATCCGGCGCGTGCGACCGGCGACGATGGTCGAGAACGTGTTCGCCGTCACGATCGCGGCGACGTACAGCGCGAGCAGCAGCAGGATGCCGCCGAGGATCGAGATGACGGCCAGCGCGAGAGCCGAGTCGCCCATGTAGGGGTCGGCCGCGATCAGCGCGCCGATGAACCCGGTGGCGCTGAGCAGCAGCACGCCGAACGCGCTGGAGAGAGCCGCGACGAGGATCGACGCGCCCATGCCGCGTTCGCGCAGGAACGCCAGGCGTGAGATCCACGGGGCGGTGCCGGACGTGTCCGGGACGGTGGTGGCGAGCGCCGAGCGCGGCGCGGTCGCGGCGGTCGCGCGCTCGCGCTCGTCGACGACCTGGCGCGTCATGCCGTCACCGCCGCGGAGGTCGCGGGCGCGTCCGCCGCGAGCATGTGGGCCGAGATCTGCTCGGCGGTCTGGCGGGGCTTGTCGGCGGCGATCCGGCCGTCGGCGAGGAACAGCACGCGGTCCGCGTGACTCGCGGCGATCGGGTCGTGCGTGACCATCGCGATCGACTGGCCGTGGTCGCGGCTGGCGGCCGCCAGCAGGGCGAGCACCTCGCGGCCGGTTCGGGAGTCGAGGTTGCCCGTCGGCTCGTCGGCGAACACGAGGTCGGGCGCCGTGGCGAGTGCCCGGGCGATCGCGACGCGCTGCTGCTGACCGCCGCTGAGCTCGTGCGGGCGGTGCGCGAGCCGCGAGCCCAGGCCGAGTGAGTCGACGAGGCCGTCGATGCGCGCACGCTCGCGCGCGTCGGGCGTGCGGCCGTCGAGGTCGAAGGGGAGCAGGATGTTGCCGCGCACGTCGAGGGTCGGCACCAGGTTGAACGCCTGGAACACGAAGCCCACACGGCGGCGGCGCAGCAGCGTCAGCTCGGTGTCGCGCAGACCCGTGATGTCGGTGTCGCCGATCCAGGCGCGGCCCGCGGTGGGGGCGTCGAGGCCGGCCATGATGTGCATCAGGGTCGACTTGCCCGAGCCGCTCGGGCCCATGATCGCGGTGAACTGGCCGCGGCGGATGCCGACCGTGACGTCGTCGAGCGCGCGCACGGCGCCGTCGCCTGATCCGTACGTCTTGGTGAGGTTCTGGACGCGGGCGGCGAGGCCCATGTCGGTGGTCGTGATCTCCATGCCACCGACGCTACGGATCGGGACGGGTCGCCCTCATCGCCCGCGCGACGCATCCGCGTACATCGCAAGGATGATCCGGATCACCGCGCGACGCGCCGACGAAGCGGCCGGTTGGACGAAGACGGACCCGCCTGACTAGGTTTGAATCATTCAAGTCTTTGAACCGATCGGATCTCCGTGACCTCCCACCATGAGGCCAGCGCGTCGCACGCCGAGCAGGCGCTGCGCGCCGCGGCGCTGCGCGTGACGAGCCCGCGCGTCGCCACGCTCGAGGCCGTGCACCGTCACGCGCACGCCGACACCGACACGGTGATCCGGGCCGTGCGCGAGCAGCTGCCCGCCGTCTCGCACCAGGCCGTGTACGACTCGCTGCACGCCCTGACCGAGGCGGGGCTCGTCCGGCGCATCCAGCCGCACGGCCTCGTGGCGCGCTACGAGTCGCGCGTGGGCGACAACCACCACCATCTCGTGTGTCGCTCGTGCGACCTGATCGTCGACGTCGCCTGCCAGCACGGCGCGGCGCCCTGCATGATGCCGGCCGATCCGCGCGGCTTCGCGATCGACGAGGCCGAGCTCATCTTCTGGGGCCTGTGCCCCGACTGCCAGGCCGCCGCGCAGCCGGCCGGCTCCTGATTCCCCCCTCCCGATCCCCTTCCCGCACGAAAGGCGAACATGACCGAGAGCACCGGCTCCTGCCCCTTCGGGTACGACAGCCCTGCCGGCTCCCCGCAGCCCGCAGCCGTCGACAGCGAACCCGCCCTGCCCGGCACCGGGCCGTCCGTCCAGGACGTCCCCGGCAAGCGCGTCCACCCCACGATGGGGTCGGCGAACACCGAGTGGTGGCCGAACAAGCTGAACCTGAAGATCCTCGCGAAGAACCCCGCGGTCGCCAACCCGCTGGGTGAGGACTTCGACTACACCGCCGCGTTCAACAGCCTCGACCTCGCCGCGGTGAAGGCCGACCTGGCGGCCGTGATGACCGAGTCGAAGGACTGGTGGCCGGCGGACTTCGGCCACTACGGGCCGTTCATGATCCGCATGGCGTGGCACGCGGCCGGCACCTACCGCTCGCACGACGGCCGCGGTGGCGGCGGCGCGGGCCAGCAGCGCTTCGCCCCGCTGAACTCGTGGCCCGACAACGGCAACCTCGACAAGGCGCGTCGCCTGCTGTGGCCCGTGAAGAAGAAGTACGGCCAGAAGATCTCGTGGGCCGACCTGATGATCCTCGCCGGCAACGTCGCGCTCGAGACCATGGGCTTCCCGACCTTCGGCTTCGCCGGTGGCCGCCCCGACGTGTGGGAGGCCGACGACGACGTGTACTGGGGCCCTGAGAAGGTCTGGCTCGACGACGAGCGCTACACGGGTGACCGTGAGCTCGAGGCGCCGCTCGCCGCGGTGCAGATGGGTCTGATCTACGTCAACCCCGAGGGCCCGAACGGCAACCCCGACCCGCTCGCCTCGGCGCGCGACATCCGAGAGACGTTCCGCCGCATGGGCATGAACGACGAGGAGACCGTCGCGCTGATCGCCGGCGGCCACACGTTCGGCAAGACGCACGGCGCCCACAAGGACGACCTGCTCGGCCCCGATCCGGAGGCCGCGCCGCTCGAGGAGCAGGGCTTCGGCTGGAAGAACGGCTACGGCACCGGCAACGGCGAGGACACCGTCACGTCGGGCCTCGAGGTCACCTGGACGTACCACCCGACGCGCTGGGACAACGAGTTCTTCCACATCCTGTATGCGTACGAGTGGGAGCTCATGGAGTCGCCGGCCGGCGCCCACCAGTGGCGGCCGAAGGACGGCGCGGGCGCCGACATGGTGCCGATGTCGCACTCCGACGACAAGCGCGAGCCGCGCATGCTCACGAGCGACCTGGCCCTGCGCTTCGACCCGTCATACGACGCGATCTCGCGCCGCTTCAAGGACGACCAGGCCGCGTTCAGCGACGCGTTCGCCCGCGCCTGGTTCAAGCTGACCCACCGCGACATGGGCCCCAAGGCCCGCTACCTCGGCCCCGAGGTCCCGGCCGAGGATCTCATCTGGCAGGACCCGCTGCCCGCCCCGAGCGCCGCGACCGACGAGGCCGCGATCGCCAAGGCGAAGCAGCTCATCGCCGGTTCCGGCCTCACGGTGCCGCAGCTGGTGTCGACCGCGTGGAAGGCGGCGGCGACGTTCCGCTCGTCCGACAAGCGCGGCGGCGCGAACGGCGGACGCATCCGCCTCGAGCCGCAGGTGAGCTGGAGCGTGAACCGGCCGGAGCAGCTGAAGCCCGTGATCGCCCACCTCGAGACGGTCGCGGCAGAGTCGGGCCTGTCGTTCGCGGACGTCGTGGTGCTCGCCGGTGGCGTGGGCATCGAGCAGGCGGCCAAGGCCGCGGGTGTCGAGGTGCAGGTGCCGTTCACGCCGGGTCGCGTCGACGCGACGCAGGAGCAGACCGACGTCGAGCAGTTCGCCTGGCTGGAGCCGGTCGCCGATGGCTTCCGCAACTACGACAGCGGCTACCTGAAGCTGCCGAGCGAGTACCTGTTCCTCGACCGCGCGAACCACCTCGGCGTCTCGGCGCCGCAGGCGACCGTGCTGGTCGGCGGCCTGCGCGTGCTGGGCAACAACTGGGACGGCTCGAACCTCGGCGTCTTCACCGACAAGCCGGGCGTGCTCACGAACGACTACTTCGTGAACCTGCTCGAGCTCGGCATCCAGTGGACGCCGTCCGACGACCGCCAGACCTTCACGTCGAACACGGGCCTGGAGGCCTCGCGCGTCGACCTGGTCTTCGGCGCCAACAGCGAGCTGCGCGCGCTGGCCGAGGTCTACGCCGCGGACGACGCCAAGGAGAAGTTCGTGAAGGACTTCGTCGCCGCCTGGGTCAAGGTCATGGAGAACGACCGCTTCGATCTGAAGAAGTAGTCCCTCGGATCCGATGCCGCTCTCACCGCGAGGTGGGGGCGGCATCGGCGTTCGCGGTCAGCGAGTGGTCGCGCGGACGTCGTCCTGCTCCGCGGCGCGCGCCGAGGCTCGCGACGACCACCCCGGCCACGAGCAGCGTGCCGCCGCCGAGCTCCGCGGCGTTCGGGGTCTCCCCCAGCACGATCCACGCGGACAGCATCCCCACCACGGGCACGAGCAGGATCCACGGCGCGACGGACGACGCCGGGTTGCGCGCGAGCAGGCCGTTGTAGATCCCGTAGCCGACCAGCGTCGCGGCGACCACCGTGTACGCGGTCGACAGCCCCGCCTCCCAGCCGAACGCCGCGATCCCGCGCGCGACGGCATCCGGTCCGTCGATCAGCAGCGCCAGCGCGAGCGCCGGCACCGGCACCACGAGCCCCGACCAGACCGTCATGGCGAGGCCGCCCTGCGCCTTCGCCGCACGCGCGATCACGTTGCCCACGGCCCACGACAGGGCCGCCGCCAGGCACAGGGCGAGCGCGGCGAGCGGCACGTGCCCGCCGCGCCCCGCGCCCACGATCGCGAGCCCGACGCACCCGAGCGCGACGCCGGCGACCTGGGCGGGCGTCGGCCGCTCGCGCAGCACGCCGGCCGCGATCACGATCGTCAGCACGACCTGGGCCTGCAGGACGAGCGATGCGAGCCCCGCCGGCATCCCGGCGGCCATACTCGCGTACAGGAAGCCGAACTGGCCGAGCGCCATGAACGCTCCGACGCCCGCGACCTTGCCCCATGCCACCCGCGGGCGGGGCACGAACCAGATCGCGATCAGCACGACGGCCGCGAACCGCGCCGCGAGGAACAGCAGCGGCGGCACGTCGCCCATCCCGAGGTCGATCGCGACGAAGTTCAGGCCCCAGATCACGGCGACGAGGGCGGCGAGGAGGGCATCGCGACGAGACATGCTCCCAGCGTCGCGGCCGGGAACATGCAGCACCAGCGAATGTTCCTGCACATGATTCGGTAGCGTCGCTGCATGATCGATCTCGACGCCCTCGCGGCGCTGCGCGCCGTGGCCACGGCCGGCACCGTGAGCTCCGCCGCCGACGCGCTGGGGTTCACGCCGAGCGCCGTGTCGCAGCAGATCAAGCGGCTCGAGCGGCAGACCGGCGTGCCCCTCCTGGAGCGCGTGGGGCGCGGCGTGATGCTGACCGACCATGGCCGATACCTCGTGGATGAGGGCGAGCGGCTGCTCGCCGACATCGAGCACGTGCAGGCCGGTCTGCGCCGGCGCGCGGGCACGGTCGCCGGCACCGTGCGGCTCGCGGCGTTCTCCACCGCCATGCGCGGGCTCGTCGGACCGCGCGCCCGCGGGCTGCGCGAGGCGCATCCGGATCTCACGCTCGCGCTGACCGAGCGCGAGCCGTGGGACACGGTCGATCTCGTCGCATCCGGGCAGTCCGACATCGGCATCGTCCACACGTGGGGCGACGTGCCGATCGAGATCCCCGACCACGTCGTCGCCACCACCGTCGCGCACGACGTGGCCGACGTCATCGTGCATCGGGATCATCCGCTCGCCGGTCGCGCGAGCGTGACGCCGCGGGATCTCGTCGACGAAGGCTGGATCGCCACACCCGAGGGCTCGATCTGCCGACAGTGGCTCGGGCGGATGTACGACGGCACCGGACGGCGACCGCGGATCGCGCATGTCGCCATGGAGTTCGACAGCCACCTCGCGCTCGCCCGCGCGGGGCTGGGCATCGCGCTCGTGCCGCGGCTCGGCCGGGCGGCGCTCGGCGGCGACCTGTCCGCCGTCGCCGTGCGCGACCCCGAGCCGACGCGCGAGATCATCGCGCTCCACCGGCGCTCCATGGCGCCGTCTCCCGCGATCGCCGCCGTGCTCGAGTCGCTGCGATCGGTGTGAAGCCGCCGCTCGGGTCGGGCGCGGCGGTCGGCTGACGCGGCGCTGCCGGCTCAGGCGCGGCGGTGGCGGGCGCCGCTCGGCTCAGGCGAGGCCGTGCTCGAACGCGAACACGACGAGCTGCACACGGTCGCGCAGCGCGAGCTTGGTGAGGATGCGACTGATGTGCGTCTTGACCGTCGCCTCGCTGAGGAACTC
>NZ_JAPSJA010000262.1 GCF_031178525.1 Microbacterium sp. | reverse complement strand
GATCGGCGAGATCCGCGCGCGCGGCGCCAGCATCTCGCCCGGCTATCTGGGCGATCGCGCCGCGACCGAGCGCAAGATGCCGGGCGGCGAGCTGCGCACGGGCGACCTCGCGACGGTCGATGCGGACGGCTTCATCTACGTCGTGGACCGCGCGGAGGACTTCATCAAGACGTGGGGACACCGGGTCGCGAGCCAGGACGTCGAGGCCGCGGCCATGGAGCTGCCGGAGCTGCTCGCGGTCGCCGCCGTCGGGCTGCCGTGCCCGCTGGCGGGCGAGCGGATCGAGATCCTCGCCGTCGTGCGACCCGGCTCGGCCCTCGTCGCGCAGGATGTGATCGCACACTGCCGACGCCGGCTGGCGAAGCACATGGTGCCCGACGCCGTGCATCTGGTCGACGCGCTGCCGCTCAACGCGAACGGCAAGGTCGTCAAGAGCGAGGTGCGCGCGCTGTGCCTGCGCCTCGCCGCGCCCGCCGTGAGCGCGAAGGCATCCTGAGCCATGCGCGCGGCACGGAGCACGGCACGACGCTCGCGGCGGATCGCGGGCGTGGGAGCGCTGGTGCTGGCGGTGATCGCGGGCCTCGCGGTCGTGTGGGACGGAAGGATGCCTTCGATGTCGCAGCCCGAGATCACCGCGCCGGGGGACGCCGCTCTCAGCGCGGTCTCCGGCGCCCGGATCCTCTTCGCCCACCAGTCCGTCGGATTCAACATCCTCCAGGGCATGAAGGACGTCTACGCGTCGGCGGGCGCGGCGGCGCCGACGATCGTCGAGACGCGGGAGACGCTCGCGGACGACGCCCAGATCGCTCACGTGCACATCGGCGTGAACGGCGACCCGCTCGGCAAGATCGCGGACTTCACCGCGCTGATGGACGGCCCGCTGGGCGCATCCGTCGACGTGGCGCTGCTGAAGTTCTGCTATGACGACATCACGGCGGGATCGGACGAGGAAGCCGTCTTCGACGCCTATGCGCGGGCGATGGCCGACCTCGAGCGCGCACATCCCGACGTCACCTTCCTGTACACGACCGTGCCGCTCACGACCGACCGCGGCCTGCGCGCGAGCATCAAGGCGCTGCTGGGACGGCCCGACCGTGCCGGCCCGCTCGACAACGCCGTGCGCGCCCGCTACAACCAGCTGGTGCGCGACCGGTACGCCGGCACCGGGCGACTGTTCGACATCGCGGCGGTCGAGACGACCGTCGACGGAACGCCCACGACGCGCACGCTGGAAGCGCAGACGTACCAGGTGCTGAACCGGGCGTACGCGGCCGACAACGGGCACCTCAACGAGATCGGCGCGCGCGCCGCGGCCGGCGCGCTGATCGAGGTCGTCGCGGCCAACGTGCGATGACGATCCACGGCGTGGGCGTCGACGTCGCCGACGCCCGGCGCATCCAGCGCCTGCTGGAGCGGGGCGGCGAGGCGGTCGCGCTCCGTTGGCTCGGGGACCCCGGCACGTGCGGCGGTGGGGGCCGGGAGGGCGATCAGGCGCAGGCGCCCGGTGCCGGCCTGCCCGTGCGTGCGCTCGCCGAGTGCTTCGCCGCCAAGGAGGCCGTGTGGAAGGCCCTCGCGTTGCCTGACTGGGCCGGTCACGTGCCGTGGCCGTGGATCGACATCCGGCGCGACCGCTCAGGAGTGCTCACCGTCACGCTGAGCGGGCCCGTCGCCGCGGCGGCGGAGCGGGCGGGAGCCGGCCACGTGGACGTGGCCGCGCACTCACGCGGCCACGTCGCCATCGCCTTCGCGGTCGTCGCGCGCCTCAGTGCGCGCCGATCGCCGGCACCTGCTCCGTGAGCACGGGAGGCTCGTGCAGGTAGGCGGTCGTGCGCCGCTTCTGCTGGATGTCGCGGAAGACGCGGTCGAGCTGCTCGGCCGAGAGCCCGGTCGCCGCGCCGATCTGCGCGGCCGGCACGTCGTTGTCCAGCCCGTACAGGCACAGGTCCATGCGGTCGTAGGGGAGCGAGAAGTAGAACTCCTCCTGCGACTGAGGCATCGAGTAGGTGTCGGTCGTCGACGGGCGCTGCCGGATCTCGCGCGGCACGCCCAGGTGTGCCGCGAGTGCGTACACCTGCGACTTGTACAGGTGCGCGATCGGCTTGATGTCCGCGGCGCCATCGCCGAGCTTCACGAAGAAGCCCTGGTCGTACTCGAGGCGGTTCGGCGTGCCGGTCGTGAGGTAGTTCAGCCGGTCGGCGTGGTAGTACTCGAGCATCTTGCGCGTGCGCTGCTTGAAGTTGGTGGCGGCGACGATGCCCAGGTACGCCTCCTGGGTCAGGCGGTGCGTGCTCCGCGTGCCGTCGGGAGCCTCGACGACGACCGAATAGAGGCGGTACTCGTCCGAGTCGACGACACTCGGCAGCACGATCTTCGAACGGTGGCCCGGACCGTAGTCGGGCACGACCAGCCGGATCGCGTCGTCGCGACGGCGGTAGCAGCCGGCTGCCTCGAGCAGGGGCGAGATGTCCTCCACGGCCGACTCGACGCCGAGCGCGTCGGTCAGCAGCCTGCTGTAGCCGAGCGTGTCGTCCGACGACTCGCGCTCGGGCAGGTGAAGGGCGAAGACCCGTTCGCGGCCGAGTGCCTGCACGCACAGCGCCGCCACGACGCTCGAGTCGATGCCGCCCGACACCGCGACGACGACGCCCTTGCGTCGATAGGTCGCCAGGGCGGTGCGGATCGTGCGCGCGATGCGCTCGACCTCGGCTTCCGCGTCGATCGCGAGGTCGTCAGGTCCGAATGACATGTGCTGCTCCTTCTGGGTGTGCGCGGTCGTCCTGCGCGTGGTCGACGAGGGTCGTGAGGCTGTGCCGTAGCAGGGTCTCGGGGCGCCGGTCGGGCGCGAGGAGCTGGCGGTGCAGCAACTGAGTCGTGAGCACGGCCATCAGGCGCATGCTGTCGGTGTTGCCGATCGCGCGGCCGGGATCGCGGCGGAACTTCGCCAGCAGCCGCTGCACGGCCGTCGCCTGGAAGACACCCGCCTCGCGCACGGCGCCATCCGAGAGGACGTCGTCCATCCAGTCGGGCTCGCTGCCCGCGAAGAACGCGCTCGCATCCGGCGCACGGTAGGGCTGCTTCGGGCGGCGCAGGATCTGCTCGGGGATCAGGTCGGCGAACGCCCGCTTGAGCAGGTGCTTCTCGTCGAGACCGAGCAGCTTGTGCCGCGCGGGGATCTCGGCGGTCAGCCGCGCGACGTCCGGGTCCAGGAACGGGAACCGGCCCTCCACACCGTGCGCCATGAGCATGCGGTCGCCCTGCGACGACAGCAGGTATCCGGG
>NZ_JAPSJA010000261.1 GCF_031178525.1 Microbacterium sp. | reverse complement strand
CGCAGGGCGAGCGGGGTGTCCGACTGCACGTGCACGGGCTCCGAGATCGCGTACTGGTTGTTCTGGCAGAAGAACACGACGGGCGCCTGGAACGAGCTCGCGAAGACCATCGCCTCGCTCACGTCGCCCTCGCTCGTCGCGCCGTCGCCGAAGAACGCCAGCGCGATGTCGTCGCCGCCGTCGCGACGCGCGGCCATCGCGTAGCCCGTCGCGTGCAGCGTCTGCGCGCCGATGATGATCTGCGTCGTCGCGAGCCGGTGCGCGAAGGGATCCCACCCCGACAGCGCCATGCCCTTCCAGACCGAGAGCACCTCGGCGGGGTCCGCACCGCGCAGCAGGGCGAGCGGATGCTCGCGGTAGGTGGGGAACAGGAAATCGTCGTCGCGCACGCCGCGAAGCGCTCCCACCTGGGCGGCCTCCTGACCGCGCAGGGGCGGCCACAGCGCGAGTTCGCCCTGACGGGCCAGTGCGAACGACTCCTCGTCCACACGGCGCAGGACCGCCATGTCGACGAACAGATCGGTGAGGACCGACTCGTCGATGTCCCTGAGACTGTCGTCGAGGACGGGGCTCGGATGACGGGAACCCTCGGGATCGAGCACGCGGAGCGGGGCGTCGAGACCCTCGATCAGCTCGCTCCGGGGTGCGGGGATGGCGATCGACATTCGCGGAACCTCCTTGTTCGCGCAGCGCTTCGTGAGCGCTCAGTGCCGTCCTGGTCCGGACACGGCACACGCTACGCCCGCCCAACAGAGCGAACAATGGCAAAGCTCAGCACGATGCAGATTGCTCAGCCGCTCGGGGCGCTGCGCCTCCGGGAGTGACCGGAATGCGAAGAGGCCGCGGGATGAACGGACATCCCGCGGCTTCTTCGACGGCCTCAGCGGCGGGCGCGTACGTGCCGCCGCCATCGTCCGCCCATGGGTCTTACGACTGCACGTGGTGCATCGCGCGCGCCGCGTCCGTGATCGAGCCCGACAGCGAGGGGTAGGCCGCGAACGCCCGCGCGAGCTGGTCGACCGTGAGCCGTCGCTCCACCGCGAGCGAGAGGGGGAAGATCAGCTCCGACGCCTTCGGCGCGACGATGACCCCGCCGATCACGGTGCCCGAGCCGGTGCGGGCGAACAGCTTCACGAATCCGTCCTTGACGCCCATCATCTTCGCGCGGGCGTTCGACGCGAGCGGCAGCGTGTGCACCTCGCCGTCCACCACGCGCTCATCGATCTGCTTCTCGGTCCAGCCGACGGTGGCGATCTCGGGGTTGGTGAAGATGTTGGACGCGATCTTGCGCTCCTCGAGCGGGATCGCGGTGTCGCCCATCGCATGGAACACGGCCGTGCGGCCCTGCATCGAGGCCACGGACGCCAGCGGCAGCAGCGTCGTGCAGTCACCCGCCGCGTAGATGTTGGGCACCGACGTGCGGCTGACCTTGTTCACGCGGATGTGACCGGAGTCCGTCATCTGCACGCCCGCGTCCTCGAGGCCGATCCCTGCGGTGTTCGGGATCGCGCCGACCGCCATCAGGCAGTGCGAGCCCTCGACCGTGCGTCCGTCCGACAGGGTCACGGTGACGCCGTCGCCCGTGTTCTCGACCTTGTCCGCACGTGCCTTGGCGAGCAGCTTCATGCCGCCGCGCTTGAACACCTTCTCCAGCACCTTGGCGGCGTCGGCGTCCTCGCCGGGGAGCACCTGCTCGCGGCTCGACACGAGCGTGACCTGGGCGCCCAGGTTCATGTATGCGGAGGCGAACTCGGCGCCCGTCACCCCCGAGCCGACCACGATCAGGTGCTCGGGCACCGCGTTGAGGTTGTAGAGCTGCTTCCAGGTCAGGATGCGGTCGCCGTCGGGACGCGCCGCGGGGAGCTCGCGCGGCGTGGCGCCGGTCGAGATGACGATCGTGTCGGCCTCGATGCGGTCGAAGTCGGTGCCGTCCGGTCCGGTCGAGACGACGATCGCGTCCTCGCCCTCCAGACGACCGTGCCCCGCGATGATCCGGACGCCCGCCTCCAGGAGCGAAGAGCGCATGTCCTCGGACTGCTGGCCCGCGAGCGCGAGCAGGCGCTTGTTGATGGCGAGCAGGTTGATCGCGATCTCCGGCTTGAGCGGCTTGCCGCCGTCGCCCTTCGCGTAGAACTGCACGCCGAGGTCGCCGGCCTCGGCCACCGAGAGCGCGGCGTCCGCGGTCGCGATGAGGGTCTTCGAGGGCACGACGTCGGTGATCACGGCCGAGCCGCCGATCCCGACGCGCTCGATGACGGTGACATCCGCCCCGAGCTGGGCGCCGGCGAGCGCCGCCTCGTATCCTCCCGGGCCACCACCGAGGATCGCGATCCGCTGCCTGCGTTCGAAGTCGAAGACCATGCGTCCATTCTCGCTCACAGCGGCACCGCGCCCGGAACCCCCTTGCGGCGGGGAGCGCGACGCGCGGCTCTCAGCCGACGCGCGGACGGGCGCTGGCTATCGTGGTCCCATGACCGACGCTCATCCGCTCGACGCCCCCGCCGATCCGTTCCAGGTCGCGCAGACCGCCGCCGCCGACATCGCGCGCCTGACGGGTGTCGACCGCCACGACATCGCCGTGACCCTCGGGAGCGGCTGGGGCAAGGCCGCCGAGCTGATCGGCGAGACGGTCGCGGAGATCCCCGCGACCGAGGTGACCGGATTCTCCAAGCCCGCCCTCGCGGGCCACGTCGGCACCATCCGCTCGCTGCGCACCGCGGGCGGCAAGGCGGTTCTCGTGATCGGCGCGCGCACCCACTACTACGAGGGCCACGGCGTCCGCCGGGTCGTGCACAGCGTGCGCACCGCGGCCGCCGCCGGCGCGAAGACCATGGTGCTCACGAACGGCGCCGGCGGCATCAAGGAGCAGTGGAAGGCCGGTCAGCCCGTGCTGATCAGCGACCACCTCAACCTCACCGCCGACTCGCCGCTCGAGGGCGCGACGTTCATCGACCTCACCGACCTGTACTCGCGCCGCCTGCGCGACATCGCGCGCGACGTGGATGCGACGCTCGACGAGGGCGTGTACTGCCAGTTCCGCGGCCCGCATTACGAGACGCCCGCCGAGGTGCAGATGGCGAAGGCAATGGGCGGTCACATCGTCGGCATGTCCACGGCGCTCGAGGCGATCGCCGCGCGCGAGGCGGGCATGGAGGTGCTCGGCTTTTCGCTCATCACCAACCTCGCCGCGGGCATCTCGCCCGACCCGCTCAGCCACGAAGAGGTGATCGATGCCGGCCGCCAGGCGGAGCCGGTGATCTCGGCCCTGCTCGCCCGCGTGATCGAGCGGCTGT
>NZ_JAPSJA010000052.1 GCF_031178525.1 Microbacterium sp. | reverse complement strand
TCGCGGGGCCGATCGCGCGCGGTCTGTCCCGCTGGCTGCCGCTGCCGCTCGCAGCGGCGTTGAGCGTCCCGTTCGCCGCGCAGCTCGCGTGCGGGCCGGTGCTCGTGCTGCTGGCGCCCGAGGTGCCGCTGTACGGCGTGGTGGCCAACCTGCTCGCCGGTCCCGCCGCGCCGGTCGTGACCATCGTGGGACTGGCGGCGTGCCTCGCGGCGCCGATCCCGGTGCTCGCGGACGGGCTCGCGGCGATCGCCTGGCTGCCCTCCGCGTGGATCGCCGCCACCGCGCAGACGCTGGCGGCAATGCCCGGCGGGCGGCTCACGTGGGTGCCCGGACCGGTGGGCGCTCTGCTGCTCGTCGTGCTGGGTGCCGCCGCCGGCGTCGCCCTCGTGCGCGCGGGAAGGGACGGCCTCGCCGACCGTCGCCTGCGTGCCGCGGCCGCCGCGGTGCTCGCCGTCGCGGCGGGCATCTCGACCGGCTTCGGCGCTTTGGGCGGAGTCGCGGGGCCCCTCACGGTGCCTCGCGACTGGGCGATCGCCGGGTGCGAGGTCGGGCAGGGCGACGGCCTCGTGCTGCGATCCGGGGGAGCGGTCGCGGTCATCGACGTCGGTCCGGATCCCGCGCCCCTGGCGGCCTGTCTGTCCCGCCTGGGGATCGGACGGATCGATCTGCTCGTGCTGACGCACTTCGACCTGGATCACGTCGGCGGGATCTCGGCGGTGCGCGGCCGGGTCGCGACCGTGCTGCACGGGCCGCTCGGCGGCACCGAGGACGAGACCGTGCTCGACGCGATCGGCGCGCCGCGCCGGGTGCAGGCGAGCGTCGGCATGACCGGCCTGCTCGGGGACGCGCGGTGGACGGCGCACTGGCCGCGAGCCGAATCGCACGCGTTCGAGCCCGGCAATGACTCCAGCGTCGTGATCGAGATCGCGGGGCCCGACCTGCCGCGCACCATCCTGCTGGGCGACCTGTCCGCCTCCGCGCAGGCGGCGATGCTCGCGACCGAACGGATCGCGGGGCCGTTCTCGGTCGTGAAGGTCGCGCATCACGGCAGCGCGGATCAGCTCCCGCAGCTGTATGCCGAGCTGGCGCCGTCGGTCGCGCTCGTCACCGTCGGCGCGGACAACGACTACGACCATCCACGCGACGAGATCCTCGCGACGCTCCGCGCGATCGGCGCGACGATCGCGCGGACGGACACCGAGGGGCTGCTCCTCGTCTCATCCACGCCGGACGGCTTGTCGCTGTGGCGCGAGCGTCCACCGTGACGCCGGTGCTGTCGGGGGCCGCCGGTAGGCTGGCCGTATGGCTGCCGCACCCGCATCGAGATCGTCGCGCGGCGCGAAGTCGTCCATCCCGCAGCTGTCGTGGCGCGAGCCTCGACCGGCCCCGGTCGTGCTGGTGTCGGGCCCCGAGGAGGTGTGCGCGGAACGCGCGATCGGCGGCGTGCGGGCGTATCTCAAGGCCGAGGATCCGGCGCTCGAGATCACCGACATCCGCGCCGACGACTACCTGGCCGGCACGCTGCTGGCGGTCTCGTCGCCGTCGCTGTTCGGCGAGCCTCGCCTGGTCCGCGTGTCGGGTGTGGAGAAGTGCAGCGACGCGTTCCTGACGGAGGCGCTGGCGTACATCGAGCACCCGCAGGAGGGCGCGACCGTCGTGCTCCGCCACACGGGCGCGAGCGTGCGCGGGAAGAAGCTGCTCGACGCGATCCGGGCGGGAACCGGCTCGGGCGTCGAGGTGCCGTGCCCCGCGATCACCAAGGAGCGCGACCGTCAGGACTTCGCCGCGGGCGAGTTCAAGGCGGCCGGTCGCCGGATCGCGCCCAAGGCGCTGCACGCTCTGGTCTCGGCCTTCAGCGGCGACCTCGCCGAACTCGCCTCCGCATGTCAGCAGCTGCTGGCGGACGTCGACGGCGACATCTCGGAGGCGGTCGTGAGTCGCTACTACGGCGGTCGCGTCGAGTTGAACGCCTTCGCGGTCGCCGACGCGGCGATCGCGGGTCGCTACGGCGAGGCGCTCGTCAGCCTCCGTCACGCGCTCGCTTCCGGCGCCGACCCCGTCCCCGTCGTCGCGGCGTTCGCGATGAAGCTTCGCACCATGGCGAAGGTGGCCGGCTCCCGCGAGCCGTCGCGTGTGCTCGCCTCACGGCTCGGCATGCGCGACTGGCAGGTCGACAACGCCAAACGCGACCTCGTCGGCTGGACGCAGTCGAGCCTCGGCCTCGCCATCCAGGCGGCGGCGCGCGCCGACGCCGAGGTCAAGGGTGCGTCGCGGGATCCGGTGTTCGCGCTCGAGCGCATGATCTCCGTGATCGCCAACCGCCGCCCGTTCGGGGAGTAGCAGCGGCCGTCGCGGCGTCGGGAACCGAGAGCGGCGGCGAAGCGAAAGGCCCGCCCCGAGAACGGGACGGGCCTTTCGAAGACGCTCAGCTCAGAGCGAGGCGACCTTCGACGCGAGAGCCGACTTGCGGTTCGCGGCCTGGTTCTTGTGGATGACGCCCTTGCTGGCGGCCTTGTCGAGCTTCTTGCCGGCCTTGGCGAGGGCGGCCTCGGCGGCGGCCTTGTCACCGGCGGCGATGGCCTCGCGCGTGCGGCGGACGAAGGACTTCAGCTCGCTCTTGACGGCCTTGTTGCGCTCGCGCGCCTTCTCGTTGGTCTTGATGCGCTTGATCTGCGACTTGATGTTTGCCACGTGTCGAAAGACTTTCGTTCAGAGGTTGTTCGGACGATGTCGATTGACAAGAGAGGGGTGTCGCACGACGGGTGTGGGTCGATCCCACACGCAAGCCAAGGACCGAGTCTAGCAGGTCAGGCCGCGTCTCCCGCGTTCGCGGCCGGGCCATCGGGCCCGGCCTCGATCGTCGCGATCGCGAGCCCGAGCACGGCATTGAACACCTCCGGGCGCATCGCGGTCACGAGGTGTGTGGCTCTCGGCACGACGATGAGCTCGGCGTGCGGCACGAGCGCCACGAACACCTTCTCGTGCAGACGAAGCTGGTCCCACTGGCCGTTCACGAACCACACCGGGATACGGATGCGGCGCAGCGCCGCCGCCAGATCGAGCACGGACAGGCTTCGGAGCGCCACATCCTGTGCGAGGTAGGCGTAGCCGCCCGCGCCGAAATCCGAGCGCGTCTCCAGCGGCAGGGTCGCGCGGAGCACGGCGTTGGTGAGCCGCTGACCCCGCCCCGGCAGCGCGTTCATCCCCGCGGCGAACGCGCGGTACGCCCGCAGCCCGAGCCCGCGCGGGATCGCCGTGCACGAAGCGGCGATCAGCGCCGCGACCGGCGGAGGGTCCTCGCGTCCGACGTACTCGACCGCCAGCAGACCGCCCATCGAGTGCCCGACCAGCAGCACGGGGCCGCGCTCGGCGGCCGCACGCACGGCAGCGTCGATCGCCTCGAACGCTCCGTCGATCGTGAACGTCTCCTGCAGGCGCGTCCCGTGACCGGGCAGATCCACGGCGGTGACGTCGATGCCGCGCTCCTCGAGGTGCGCGACCTGCGCGCGCCACATGCTGGCGGAGGTCCGGATCCCGTGGACGAGCACGACCTGCACACGCATGGCTCCACACTAAGCGGCCGTCGGTGCCGACCCGTGGGGAGCGGCGTCGGACCGCCGTGCGTGGCGAGAGGGCCTCACAGCGGGAACGACTTCGGGGCCGGTGGCCGAAGCCACCGACCCCGAAGCGGATCGGATCAGAGGTTCAGCGAAGGATCACTCCGCCGCGCCCTTCTCCCAGCCGACGTTCTCGACCGGCGACAGGCCGAAGAGGTCGAGACCGGTGTAGGTCTCGGGCGTGAGGTTCGCCAGGCCCTCCTTGGCCATGGAGATCCACGGACCCATGTACAGCGGCAGGATGCCCCAGGTCTCCTGGATGATCTCCGACTCGAGCGCCAGGCCCGCCTCGGTCTGCTCCTCGGCGGTCGGCAGGGCCGACACCTCGTTCGCGATGCGCTCGTCGATCTCCTCCGTGCCGGTGGCCGAGAGGTTCAGGCTGCTGTCCGAGCAGTACAGCTGGCACATGTAGGCCACGCCGTACGGGTCGCTGGACGAGAAGCCGAGCATCACGAGGTCCCAGTCCTTGGTGGACAGGACGGTCGAGAAGTCGCTGGCGGGACGGACGTCGATCTCGATGTCCACGCCGATGGCCGCCAGCTGCTGCTGGATGACCTGGGCGCGGGCCTGCGTGATCGGGTCGTCGCCGAAGATCGGCAGGCGGCCCTCGAGCGCCTGGCCGTCCTTCTCACGGACGTCGCCGTTCATCTCCCAGCCGGCCTCGTCGAGGATCGCGTTGGCATCCTCGACGTTGAACTCCCAGCCGGCCTCGGAGAGCGCGTCGACGTAGCCGTCCTGGAACGGGAACAGGTTGAGCGAGCCCACGGGGTCCTCGGTGTAGTTGAGGCCGTCCCACATGACCTCCTTGATCTGCTCGCGGTCGATGGCCTTGAGCATCGCCTCGCGGACCTCGAGGTCTGCGAACTGCGGCCGCTCCGCGTTGATCTGCAGGAGGTTGGTCGCGGTGCGCTGCGCGCGGTAGGTGACCGCGCCGTCGACGTCCTTGAGCTGCTCGAGGTTGTCGGCCGTCAGGTTGTCGGCGTAGTCGATCTCACCGTTCTGGAAGGCGTTGACCATGGCGGTCGGCTCGAGCACGCGGAACGTGACCTTGTCGAGCATGGGCTCGTCGCCCCACCAGTTCTCGTTCGGCACGAACGAGATGGTGCCGCCGTTCAGGTCGACGTCCTCGATCTTGTAGGGGCCGGCGCCGAACTGCGCGTTCGGCTCCTCGAGGTACGCCTCGTTGAAGGCCTCAGGGCTGTTGATCTCCGGGTGCATCGGGTTCCAGAACAGGCCCTGCCACCAGGGGTAGACCTGGGAGAAGGTGACCTTGGCCTGGAACTCGTCCTCGCCCTGCTCGACCGACTCGATCAGCGAGTAGCCGTCGGTGGTGCTCGGCGAGTACTCCTCGTTCGTGCCGTTGAGGGCCTCCCACGTGACCTTGTACGACTCCCACGTGAACGGCGTGCCGTCGTTGAACTTCGCCTCGGGGTTGATCGTGAAGGTCACGACCGTCTTGCCGTCGACCTCCTCGGCCTCCCAGCCGGTGAGGTAGTTGGGGTTGGCCGAGGCCTCGCCCTCGGGCGTCATGAGGATCGTCTGCGGGTTGTACCAGGTCCACAGCGTGGTCGTGTCGACCGAGCCGTCGCCGTGGTTCGGGTTCATCTGCGGCGTGATCTCCGTGATCGGGAAGACCACCTCGCCGCCCTGCTCGAGGTTCTCACGCGGCTGCGGGTTGTAGTCCGCGCCCGTGATCGTCTCGGCGGGGGTCTCCTCGCCCGAGCCTCCGTCATTGCCGCCGCCGGCGCAGCCGGCGAGGGTCAGTGCGAGCGCGCCGCCGGCGGCGACGACGCCCAGCAGCTTGTGCTGCAGCTTCATTCTGGTGCTCCTTTCGACGCCTCGTGGGCGCCATTCGGATGGTGGGGACTGTTGAGTTGTGAGTCTTGTGCGTGAACCAGCTCAGCGGTAGTGACAGGCGTTCACGTGAACGCCCTCCCGACCGGTGAGGGCCGGCACCTCCGTCTCGCAACGGACCTGCTCCGCTTCGCCGAGCGTCTTGTACAGCGGGCAGCGGCTGACGAACGGACAGCCCTTGGGCTTCTCGGTCGGGCTCGGCAGGTCCCCGGTGAGCACGATGCGCTCGCGTGTCCGCTCCACCTTCGGATCGGGCACGGGGATCGCCGACAGCAGCGCCTGCGTGTACGGATGCTGCGGGTTGTCGAACACCTCGTCCACGTCGCCGTGCTCGACGAAGTTTCCGAGGTACATCACCGCCACGCGGTCGGCGATGTGCCGCACGACCGAGAGGTCGTGCGCGACGAACAGGTACGACAGCCCGAGTTTGACCTTGAGCTCGTCGAGGAGATTGATGACGCCCGCCTGGATCGACACGTCGAGCGCCGAGACCGGCTCGTCCAGGACGACGACCTTCGGGTTCGTCGCCAGTGCGCGCGCGATGCCGATGCGCTGACGCTGACCGCCCGAGAAGGCCGTCGGGAACCGGTCGCTGTGCGCGGGGTCGAGCCCGACCAGATCCATCAGCTCGTCGACGCGCGTCTCGATCCGGTCCTTCGGCTCGCCGATCGTGCGCAGCGGCTCCGCGATGATGTCGAACACCGTCATGCGCGGGTCGAGCGCACCCATCGGGTCCTGGAACACGATCTGGATGTCGCGGCGCAGGTCGCGCTCGGCCCGCCCGCCCTTGATCTCCGCCACGCTCACGCCGTTGATCCGGATGTCGCCGTCGGTCTGGGCCGCGAGATCCATGATCTGCAGCAGCGTGGTGGTCTTGCCGGAGCCGGACTCGCCGACGATCGCCATGCACTCGCCCTCGCGCACGTCGAACGTGACGTTCTTGACCGCGTGGACGTCGCCGATCCGGCGCTTGAAGAACGCGCCCTTCGTGAGCGGGAAGGTCTTCACGAGGTTGCGCACCTCGAGCGTCGCCGGGCGCTCCTCGCGCGGCGTGCGGACGAGCTCCGAGGTCGGGATCACCGGGACCGGATAGACCGGGTGGCCGTCGATGTGGCCCGAGCGGATCTCCTCGGCGCGGATGCACGCGGCGCGATGGTCGATCTTGCCGCCGACGGGCAGCAGCTCGGGCTCCTTGCGGCGGCACGCGTCCACCGCGATGGGGCACCGGTCGGCGAAGGGGCACGCGTCGGGCAGGTTCACCAGCAGCGGCGGGTTGCCCTTGATCGGCACCAGCGGCTGCTTCTCGGCCTTGTCCACACGGGGGATCGCGCCCAGCAGGCCGATCGAGTACGGCATGCGGGTGTCGGCGAACAGCTCGTCGACGGGTGCCTGCTCGATGGGCTTGCCTGCGTACATCACGAGCACGTCGTCCGCGATATTCGCGACCACGCCCATGTCGTGCGTGATCATGATCACGGCGGCGCCGGTCTCGCGCTGCGCGGTCTTGATGAGCTCGAGGATCTGCGCCTGGATCGTGACGTCGAGGGCCGTTGTCGGCTCGTCCGCGATGATGAGCTTGGGGCGGTTCGCCATAGCGATCGCGATCACGACGCGCTGGCGCATGCCGCCGGAGAACTCGTGCGGGAAGGACTTCAGCCGCTTCTCGGGGTTCGGGATGCCGACAAGTCGCAGCAGCTCGATCGCGCGCTCGGCCGCCGCCTGGCGCGACAGGCGGCTGTCGTGCACCGTGAGCGCCTCGATGATCTGGTCGCCGATCGTGAACACGGGCGTGAGCGACGTCAGCGGGTCCTGGAAGATCATCGCGATGCCGTTGCCGCGCAGCTTCGACATCTGCGCGTCGGTCTTGCCCAGCAGCTCGTCCCCGTCGAACACGATCGACCCGTCCACGCGGGCGTTGTCGTCGAGAAGCCCCATGACGGCGAGCGACGTGACGGACTTGCCCGATCCTGACTCGCCCACGATGCCCAGCGTGCGGCCGGGACGCAGGTCGAAGGAGACGCCGCGGACGGCGTCGA
Organism: Microbacterium sp.; assembly: GCF_031178525.1. Taxonomy (GTDB): domain Bacteria; phylum Actinomycetota; class Actinomycetes; order Actinomycetales; family Microbacteriaceae; genus Microbacterium. The sequence continues at coordinate 5,404 of NZ_JAPSJA010000052.1, read as the reverse complement.
CGCGCCCCGCCTCGGACGGGAAGCTGACCGTGAGGTCGCGGACCGTCAGGACGGGCTCGGTGAGGACGGTGGTGGCGGTGGTGTCAGAGATCGTCATGCGCGGCCTCCCGCCGCCGAGGTCGGATCGAGCGCATCGCGCAGACCGTCGGCGACGAGCGCCATCGAGACGGTCAGCAGCGTCAGGGCGCCGGCCGGGAAGTAGAACAGCCACGGCGCGCTCGACACGCTGCGCGAGCCGATGCCGATCAGCGAGCCCAGAGACACATCGGGCAGCTTCACGCCGAAGCCGATGAACGACAGCCCGGTCTCCGTCAGCACGGCCGCGACCACGCCGAGCGTGAAGTTGATCACGAGCAGCGAGCCGATGTTCGGCAGCATGTGGCGCAGCACGATCGTGAAGCCGCGCACGCCCATGTAGCGCGCGGCCTGCACGTATTCGCGCTCGCGGATCGACAGCGACAGCGTCCAGATCACGCGGGCCGAGAAGAACCAGCCGGTCAGGATCATGACGAGCGAGATGATGCGCCAGTCGCCGCCGGCGTCGTTCGAGATCATCGCGAGGATGAGGAACGTCGGCGTCACCATCAGGAAGTGGATGACGAGCAGCGTGATGCGCTCGACCCAGCCCCGGAAGTACGCGGCGGCGGCGCCGACCACGGCGGAGATCACCGTCGTTCCGATCGCCACCACGAGCGCGATCATGAGCGAGCGCTGCAGGCCCACGACCACCATGGCGAAGACGTCGTTGCCGGCGTTGTTCGTGCCGAACCAGTGCTCGGCGTTCGGCGGGTCGCTCAGCGCCAGGAAGTCGAGCTCGATGTGGTCGTACTGCTGGAACATCGGCCCGACGACGGCGAAGACCACCAGTAGGACGAAGATCGCCAGTCCGATGAGGGCACCGCGATTGCGCGCGAAGCGGCGGCCGTACAGCTCCCACTTCGACATCCGCTTCCGCCCAGGGGTGCGCAGCGCGGTATCGGAGGGCGGCGGGTTGTCGCCGTGCTCGAGGGGATCGATCAGGCTGTTCGTCACGCTCATGTCAGCTCACCCGCACTCGGGGGTCGAGGACCACGACGGCGACGTCGGAGAGGACGGCGCCGAGCGCGGTCAGGATGGCGCCGAAAGCCGCGATGGCCACGACGCCGTGGATGTCGTTGTTGGTGATCGTGTCGAGGAAGTACTTGCCCATGCCTTCCCACTGGAAGATCGACTCCGTGAGGATCGCGCCCGTGAAGATGGCCGGGATCGAGAACGCCACCTGCGTGGCGACGGGGATCAGCGAGGTCCGCAGGGCGTGGCGACGCACGGCCTGGGGCTTGGTGAGGCCCTTCGCCCGCGCCATGCGCACGTAGTCGGTCTTGATGTTGTCCAGCAGGAGCGAGCGCTGCAGGAAGTGGTACTGCGCATAGCCGGTCACCACGAGCGCCAGGGTCGGCAGCACCAGATGCTGCAGCGTGTCGATGAGGACGGGGAAGAACCCGCTCACGCCGGGGGAGGCCGCGCCGGTGACGTAGAAGATGCGCTCGCCGACCGCGTTGTTCAGCGCGATCGCCAGCAGGACGATCGCGAGTGCGCCGACCACGACCGGGATGTTCATCGTGACGATCGAGACGCCCTGCCAGACGCGGTCGGCCGTGCGGTACTGCCGCGAGGCCGTGTAGACGCCGAGGCCGACGCCCACGAGCGTGAGCAGGATCGTCGCCCCCAGCATCAGCTCGGCCGAGATCCACATGCGGTAGGCGACCTGCTCGTTGACCGACTGCCCGACCGGGCTGACTCCCCAGTCCCACCGCAGCACGATGCCGCTGAACCAGCCCCACCACCGCTCGATGAGCGGGATCTTGTCGTCGAGATTGCGCGGGCGCAGCAGTCCGACGATCTGCTCCTCGGTGAGCGGGGGGCGGCGGCCGACGTAGTTCGCGCGCGGGTCGAGATAACCCCAGGCGAGGAAATACGTGAGATTGGTCACCGCCACGATCATCAGCAGCCAGCCCGCAGTGCGGCGCAGCATGAAACGGATCAAGGCGTGAAACTTCTTTCGTGACAGACGTTGTCGGGGACTCTACCCCCTGGATCTTCGTCGTCTTCGACGAAGCCAGCACGTGCGAAAAGCGTTACCGTTCTGTGTTCTCGCCGTGAAAAACATGCAACATGCGGGTCATGGGCGTGCAACCTGCATGGTGTGAGGCATCTCGGGATAGGAGTATACGAGCGATCTGCTCGCGAGAGGGTGTCGCAGGACGAACGGCGCTCGCACCGTAGAATCGACGGGACATGTCACCCCGCGCCTCCACTCCGCTCGAGCCCGCCGCGACGCCCCCCGAGCGCATCCGCAACTTCTGCATCATCGCCCACATCGACCACGGCAAGTCCACGCTGGCCGATCGCATGCTGCAGATCACCGGCGTGGTCTCCGACCGGGAGATGCGCGCGCAGTACCTCGACCGCATGGACATCGAGCGCGAGCGCGGCATCACCATCAAGTCCCAGGCGGTGCGCATGCCGTGGGAGATCGACGGCGAGTCCGTCGCGCTGAACATGATCGACACGCCGGGCCACGTCGACTTCACGTACGAGGTGTCCCGCTCGCTGGCGGCGTGCGAGGGCGCGATCCTGCTGGTGGACGCGGCGCAGGGCATCGAGGCCCAGACGCTCGCCAACCTGTACCTCGCGCTCGAGAACGATCTGACGATCATCCCGGTGCTCAACAAGATCGACCTGCCGGCCGCCGATCCGGAGCGGTTCGCCAAGGAGCTCGCCGACCTGATCGGCGGCAGTCCCGACGACGTGCTGCGCGTGTCGGGCAAGACCGGTCAGGGCGTCGAGGAGCTGCTCGACCGCCTCGTGCGCGAGATCCCGCCGCCCCGGGGTGACGCGGACGCACCGGCGCGCGCGATGATCTTCGACTCGGTCTACGACGCCTACCGCGGCGTCGTGACGTACGTGCGCATGATCGACGGCAGCCTGTCGCCGCGCGAGCGCATCCAGATGATGTCGAGCAAGGCCACGCACGAGCTGCTCGAGATCGGCGTGTCGGCCCCCGAGCCCACGCCCTCGAAGGGACTCGGCGTGGGCGAGGTCGGCTACCTGATCACGGGCGTGAAGGACGTGCGCCAGTCCAAGGTCGGCGACACCGTCACCAACGCGCGCACACCCGCGACCGACGCGCTGGCCGGCTACGTCGATCCGAAGCCCATGGTGTACTCGGGCCTGTATCCGATCGACGCCAGCGACTACCCGGATCTGCGCGACGCGCTCGACAAGCTGAAGCTTTCGGACGCCTCGCTCGCGTACGAGCCCGAGACATCGGTCGCGCTGGGCTTCGGCTTCCGCTGCGGCTTCCTGGGCCTGCTGCACCTCGAGATCATCACCGAGCGGCTCGAGCGCGAGTTCGGCCTCGACCTCATCACGACCGCACCCAGCGTGATCTACGAGGTCCTGACCGAGACCGGCGAGACGATCGTCGTGACCAACCCGAGCGAGTATCCCGACGGCAAGATCGGGTCCGTCTCGGAGCCGATCGTGAAGGCCTCGATCCTGGCCCCGAAGGACTACGTCGGCACGGTCATGGACCTGTGCCAGTCGCGTCGCGGCACTCTGCTCGGCATGGACTACCTGTCCGAGGAGCGGGTCGAGCTGAAGTACACGATGCCGCTCGGCGAGATCGTGTTCGACTTCTTCGACCAGCTCAAGAGCCGCACGCAGGGCTACGCGAGCCTCGACTACGAGCCGGCCGGACGGCAGGACGCCGATCTCGTCAAGGTGGACATCCTGCTGCAGGGCGACCGTGTCGACGCGTTCAGCGCGATCGTGCACCGCGACAAGGCGTACGCGTATGGGACGACCATGACCGAGCGCCTACGCAAGCTCATCCCGCGCCAGCAGTTCGAGGTGCCGATCCAGGCCGCGATCGGCGCGCGCATCATCGCGCGCGAGAACATCCGCGCGATCCGCAAGGACGTGCTCGCCAAGTGCTACGGCGGTGACATCACCCGCAAGCGCAAGCTGCTCGAGAAGCAGAAGGAGGGCAAGAAGCGCATGAAGACCATCGGTCGCGTCGAGGTGCCCCAGAACGCGTTCATCGCGGCGCTGTCCGGTGACGTCGAGAGCAAGGCCAAGTAGAGGTTCAGGCTCGGCACGTAGGGTGGAACACATGCGTCGCGGCACCTTCCAGGACGAGACGGTCGACTATGCGGCGGTCGGCGCCACCCAGGCGCACGACCTGCTGCAGTACCCGCCCGAGCACAGTCTCCCGGCTGCCGATTCGTGGCGCATCGGCAGCGGCGAGGACCGCTTCCGCACGGCCGGCGACGCGCTGCTGTCGTGGGGTGCTCTGAAGGGCGCCGGTCTTCGGGTCACCGACGTGCGCCCCGCTCCGGGACCGGCGTACTCCGGCGTGAGCTTCGACGGCGAGGGAAACGCGATCGCGCCGTCCAAGCTCGAGACAGACCAGCGCTACGACGCGGAGGGCACGCCGTACGCCGGCCCCGGCACCACGCTGCGGGTGCACGGCAGGGTGAACGGCATGCGCGCGGACGCCGAGCTGCGCGTCATCTTCGTGATCGAGGAGGCGCGCCGCGTGGGGTTCGCGCTCGGCACCGTGGGCGGATCCATGGTGAGCGGCGAGGAGTCGTTCACGATCGAGTGGCGCGAGAACGACGAGGTGTGGTTCACCGTGAAGGCGTTCGACCGCCCGGTCGGACTGCTCTACCGGATGTTCCGCGGGTTCGTGCGGCGCCGCCGCCGCGCGCTGTTCGCCGGCTACCTGCGAGCGATCTCGCCGTTGTTCGCCACTCCGGGTTCGTGATGGCCGGTCCCCTTCCGCTGGGCGATCCCGCTCCGGCGGACGGTCGGCTGCCCGGGCAGATCCGGATCGATCCGGATGTCGACTTCGGCGTGTACCTGCATGTGCCGTTCTGTCGGGTGCGCTGCGGCTACTGCGACTTCAACACCTACACGTCGGGGGAGCTGCGCGGGGCGCGCCAAGACCAGTACGCCGACACGCTGCTGCGCGAGGTCGCGCTGGGCCGCGAGGTGCTGGCCGACGCGGCTCCCGTGCGCCCCGCGACCACCGTGTTCTTCGGGGGCGGCACGCCCACGCTGCTGCCGGCCGGCGACCTGGGGCGGATGCTCGACGGCGTGCGCGGCGCCTTCGGGCTCGCGGACGGTGCGGAGATCACGGTCGAGGCGAATCCCGACACCGTGACGCCCGCCGTGGCGCGCGAGCTCGCGGCGTCCGGCGTGACGCGGATGTCCATCGGGATGCAGTCGTCGGAGCCGCACGTGCTCGCGGCGCTCGACCGCACGCACACTCCCGGCAACGTGCAGACGGCCGTGGACGCCGCGCGCGGGGAGGGCCTCGATGTCAGCGTCGACCTCATCTACGGCGCGCCGGGGGAGACGC
>NZ_JAPSJA010000051.1 GCF_031178525.1 Microbacterium sp. | reverse complement strand
GCGGTCCCGCTCGCCACGATCGACGAGGCGCTGGAGGCGCTCCGCGCCGGCCGACCCGTGATCGTCGCGGACGACCAGGACCGCGAGAACGAGGGCGATGTCGTGCTCTCGGCCGAGCTCGCCACCCCCGAGTGGATCGCGTGGGCCGTGCGCTGGTCGTCCGGCTTCCTCTGCGCGCCCATGCCGCACGATGTCGCAGACCGCCTCGATCTGCCCCCCATGGTGGAGATCAACGAGGACGCCCGCTCGACCGCCTACACGGTGAGCGTCGACGCGGCCTCGGGAGTGACCACGGGCATCAGCGCGTCCGACCGCGCGCGTACCCTCAACGTGCTCGCCGATCCGTCCTCCGAGGCGAAGGATCTGATCCGGCCCGGTCACATCCTGCCGCTGCGCGCGGTCCCCGGTGGCGTGCGCGACCGCGCGGGCCACACGGAGGCGTCGGTGGAGCTGATGAGGCTCGCCGGACTGCAGCCCGTCGCCGTGATCGGCGAGCTCGTGGCGGAGGACGGCAGCATGATGCGCCTGCCCGGCCTGATCGAGCTCGGAGCACGCGAGGGCATCCCTGTCATCACGATCGAGCAGCTGATCGCCCACCTCGACCTGCTCGACCCGCGCGGCGCGGACCGCCCCGCGACGCGGCGACAGGTGAGCCTGCGGGCTGATGCGAAGGTGCCCACCGCGCACGGCACGTTCCGCTTCCTCGCGTACAAGGACCGCCAGACCGGCACCGATCACATCGCGGTCGTCTCCGGCGACCTGACGGCGCCGGCCCCGCTCGTGCGCGTGCACTCGGAGTGCCTGACGGGCGAGGCGTTCGGATCGCTGAAATGCGAGTGCGGTCCGCAGCTCGAGGCCGCGCTCGACGCGATCGAGCAGGAGGGCGGCGTCGTCATCTACATGCGCGGCCACGAGGGGCGAGGCATCGGCCTGATCAACAAGCTGCGCGCCTACGCCCTGCAGGAGCGCGGCCTCGACACGGTGGACGCGAACACGGCCCTGGGCCTGCCCGCCGACGCGCGCGATTACGCCGCCGCGGCCGGCATCCTGGCAGACCTCGGGGTCGAGAAGATCCGGCTGCTGACCAACAACACGGATAAGGTGGCTCAGTTGCGCGGTTTCGGCCTGGACGTGGTGGAGCAGGTTCCGCTGATCGTCGGGGTCGGCCCGAACAACCACCAGTATCTGGAGACGAAGCGCGACCGGATGGGACACATCATCGGCGAGGAGGAGCTCGCCGACGCGATCGCACGCATGCAAGAAGGAGGCCAGCGATGAGCGGCAAGGGCGCTCCCGTACGGGAAGCGGTGAACGGATCGGACCTCGACGTGGTGATCGTCGCGGGAACGTGGCACGAGGAGATCACGGACGGCCTGATCGCCGGCGCGCGGCGCACGCTCGACGCCGCGGGCGTGAAGCACCACCTGGTGCGCGTGGCCGGATCCTTCGAGCTGCCGGTCGTGTCCAAGGCGGCCCTCGATGCGGGCGCGGATGCGGTCGTCGCGCTGGGCGTCATCATCCGCGGCGGCACGCCGCACTTCGAGTTCGTGTCGTCCGCGGCCACCGACGGCCTCACGCGCGTGGCGCTCGACACCGGCAAGCCGGTCGGCTTCGGCGTGCTCACCCTCGACGACGAGCAGCAAGGACGCGACCGCGCGGGCCTCGAGGGCTCCCGGGAGGACAAGGGCGCCGAGGCCGCGGATGCGGCGGTCCGCACGGCGCTGACGTTGCGCGAGCTGCGCGCGCTGCGCCTCGAAGACGATCACGACTGACCTCACTCCGACAAGGGCCCGGCAGATCGCCGGACCCTTGTTGTTTTCGGTGAGCAGTATGAAAAGTGCGCAACGAGGGATCGGATCGATCCGCGTAACCGCGCAGGAGTGGCCTTCCGCCGCGAATAAGCTGTCATCTTGCCCTGTCGGCGCTCGCCGACAGATTCCCGCAGTTCCCCAGACAGGCAAGACATGACTACCGCAGCTCACACCCCCTCATCGGGTGCCGCCACCGGACCCGCCAACTCGCGCTCTCGCGTGATCACGGCGAGCCTCGTCGGCACCACGATCGAGTTCTACGACTTCTACGCGTACGCCACGGCCGCCGTGCTCGTGTTCCCCGCGCTCTTCTTCCCCGCCGCCGACCCGACGACGTCGCTGCTGACATCGTTCGCGACCTTCGGCGCGGCCATGGTCGCGCGTCCGATCGGCGCGATCGCGTTCGGGCACTTCGGCGACCGCGTGGGCCGCAAGACGACGCTCGTGGTGTCGCTGCTCGTGATGGGCATCGCGACCTTCCTCATCGGCGTGCTGCCGACGTACAACCAGATCGGCGTGTGGGCCGGCATCATGCTGCTCGTCCTGCGCCTGGCGCAGGGCTTCGCGCTGGGCGGCGAGTGGTCGGGCGCCGCGCTCGTGGCGACCGAGAACGCCCCGAAGGGCAAGCGCGCCCTGTACGGCACGTTCCCGCAGCTGGGCGCGCCCCTGGGCTTCATCATCGCCAACGGCCTGTTCCTCCTCATCAACTTCTCGATGCCCGGCGAGGCCGGCGCGCCGTCCGAGGCGTTCCTGACGTGGGGCTGGCGCATCCCGTTCCTGTTCTCGGCCGTCATGGTCATCATCGGCCTCTGGGTCCGGCTGAAGCTCGTCGAGTCGTCCACCTTCGAGAGGGCGTCCGCCAAGGGCGCGATCAAGCGCTTCCCGCTCGGCGAGGCGTTCCGCCGCTATTGGAAGCAGCTCATCCTCGGCACGTTCATCATGCTGGCGACGTACGTGCTGTTCTACCTGCTCACGAGCTTCCTGCTCTCGTACGGCACGAAGGCGCCCGTCGCGCCTGAGACCTACGACGCCGCGGCCGCCGGCCCGTGGGTGCCCGGCCTCGGGTTCTCGTACGTGCAGTTCGTGCTGATGCAGATCATCGGCGTGGTGTTCTTCGGCATCTTCACGCTGCTGGCCGGCCCGCTCGCCGACCGGATCGGACGTCGCAAGCTGCTGATCGGCGTGACGATCGGGATCATCGTCTTCGGTGCGCTGTTCCCTGTGTTCCTGCTGCCGCAGGGTGCCGCGACGATGCCGCTCACGCTCGTGTTCCTGATCATCGGCTTCGCGCTGATGGGTTCGACGTTCGGCCCGATGGGCGCTCTGCTTCCCGAGCTGTTCCCGACGAACGTGCGCTACACCGGCTCGGCCGTGGCCTACAACGTGTCGTCGATCCTCGGCGCCGCGCTCGCGCCGCTGGTCGCCGTCGTGCTGTGGGCGTGGGGCGGCGGAAACCCGTGGCTCGTGGGTCTGTACCTCTCGGCCGCGGGCGTGCTGACGCTGATCGCGCTCATCCTGTCCCGCGAGACGAAGGACGTGGACTACGACGAGGACCTCGTCGCCGCAGAGGCGACTGTGCTCTGACACCGCCCTCCGAATGGGCCCTCCCGCGTTCTCGCGGGAGGGCCCGTTCGCGTCCTAGAGACCGTAGGCCTCGAGCAGCCGCAGCCAGAACTCGCTGAGCGTCGGGTACGCCGGCACGGCATGCCACAGACGCCGCAGCGGCACCTCGGCGGCGATCGCGATCGTGGCCGCGTGGATCTGCTCGCCGACGCCGGGACCCACGAGCGTGAGCCCCACGAGCACGCCGCGGTCCTCGTCCACGATCGCGCGGGCGTGGCCGGCGAAGTCCTCGGCGATCAAGCCGGCCCCCGCCACGCCGGCGAGGTCGTAGTCGATCACGCGGACGCGCAGCCCGCGCTTCTCGGCCTCGGCGGCCGTGAGCCCCGCTGAGGCCACTTCGGGGTCCGTGAAGACCACCTGCGGCACGGCCGCGTGATCCGCGGAGGCGACGTGGCGGCCCCACGGTGCGTCGTCGACCGGGTCGCCCTTCGCGCGCGCAGCGATCACGTCGCCGGCGGCGCGCGCCTCGTACTTGCCCTGATGGGTCAGCAGCACGCGCCCGGCGGCGTCCCCCACCGCGTAGAGCCACTCGGAGCCGCGCACCCGCAGCGTGTCGTCGACCTCGAGCAGGCCGTGATCGTTCACGTGCTCATCGACTCCGATGTCGCGCACCCGTACCGTGCGCCCCATCGCCACGACGACCTCGTCCACGACGAGCTCGCCGTCGTCGAGCAGAAGCCGGACGGACCCGTCCCTCTGTCGCGTCACCTCGGCCGGGCTCGCGTCCTCGCGCACGGTCACGCCACGGGCGCGCAGCGCGTCGCGGACGGCCTCGCCCGCGAACGGCTCCAGCGAGCGCAGCAGCGGGCTGCGCGACAGCAGCGTGACGGTGCTGCCCAGATCGGCGAACATCGTGGCGACCTCCGCCGCGACGACGCCGCCGCCCAGCACGGCCAGCCTGCCGGGGACCTCCTGTGCCGACGTGGCCTCGCGACTGGTCCACGGCCGCGCGTCCCGCAGCCCCGGGATGTCGGGGATCCGCGCCTCGCTGCCGGTGGCGATCACGACCGCGTGCCGCGCGATCAGCTCGGTCCGGCCGTCCTCGCTCTCCACGATGACGCGCTTGTCGCCCGCGACCCGTCCGCGACCCCGCACGAGCGCGATCCCGGCCGATTCGAGCCAGCGCACCTGGCCGGAGTCGTCCCAGTTCGCCGCGAAGCCGTCGCGGCGCTCGAGCACCCTCGCGGGCTCGAGCGTGCCACCCGTCACGCCGGCGACCGCCTGCGCGGCGCGCAGCGCGGCCCCGGGACGCAGCAGCGCCTTCGAAGGCATGCAGGCCCAGTACGAGCACTCGCCGCCGACGAGCTCGGACTCGACGATCACCGCCTCGAGTCCGCCTCGCACGGCCCGATCGGCGACGTTCTCGCCGACGGGCCCTGCGCCGATCACCACGACGTCTGTCTCGCGCACGCTCATGTGCCGAACGTACTGCCCGGTTTCGCCCGCGCGGTACCGTGAACCTATGGAAACCCTGCGCGACGTGGTCGTCCTCATCCACCTGATCGGATTCGCCATCCTGTTCGGGTCATGGGCCGTCGAGGCGTTCGCGAAGCGGTACGTGCCGAGCCGCACGATGGACTACGGGCTCGGCATCTCGCTGGTCGCGGGTCTGGCGCTGTCCGCGCCGTGGGGTCTCGGCGACGGCGAGCTGAACTACACCAAGATCGGCATCAAGCTCGTCGTGCTGGTCGTCATCGGCGGCCTCACGGGCGCCGGCCGCTCACGCGCGAAGAAGGGCACGCCGATGCCGGCCTGGACCTTCTGGCTCATCGGCGCGCTGATCCTCCTGAACGCGGGTCTCGCCGTCATCTGGTGACCGCCGGCGCATCATCCGCGCGGACCATCGCGAAAGCCGAGGCCGGCGGCCTGAGCGCCTAGACGAGTGGCGTGCCGTGGGTGTGGAAGGTCTCGATGGTCTTCATGCCCCACGCCTGGCCCTTCTTGCGCTCCTCCTGCGACCACTCGACGACCGGCTGATCGGGGTCGAGCAGCAGGCGGGCGCCGGCGTTGGCGAACTCGATGCGGTTGCCGCCGGGCTCCCAGACGTACAGGAAGAACGTCTGGTTGATGGCGTGCTTGTGCGGGCCCGATTCGATGTGGATGCCGTTCTCGAGGAAGATGTCGGCGGCCTTCAGGATGTCCTCGCGCGTGTCGGGCGCGAACGCGATGTGATGCAGGCGGTTGCCGTGCTTCGTCCAGTCGTCGGAGTAGACGACGTCGTACGACTTCAGCGAGAAGTGGAACCACCAGGCCGCGAACCTGCCGTCGTCGTTGCGGATCCGCTCGCTCTCGCGCATGCCGAGGGCCTTCGCCAGGAACGCTCCGTTCGCCTCGACGTCCTTCGCGAGGTAGTTGATGTGGTCGATGCGTCGCGCGTTCACCCCGCGCCCGGGGAACGCCGAAGCCTGGTTCTTGAGCGCGGGCTTGTCGTCGGTCGCGACATAGCGCTCGGTCTCGTAGTAGATGCCCATCTCGTGACCGTCAGGATCGTGGAACAGGAAGGTGCGGCCCGTGCCCACCTCGCCGTCGACCCAGCCGTCGCCGAGCCCCATGTCCTCGATCGCGGCGACGCGGCGCTCGAGCGCCTCCCGACTCGCTGCGCGGAACGAGGTGCGGCCGACGCCGGCCTTCTCCCTCGCGGTCAGCTTGATCGTGTAGAGCTCGTAGTCGTCCCACGTGCGCAGGTAGACCGAGCCGTCCTGTTCGGCGACGACCCGCATCGCGAGCAGGTCGCGGAAGAACCACAGGCTCCCCTCGAACTCCGGTGTGAAAAGCTCGACGTTCGCCAGGTGCGCGACGTCGAATGCGGTGGAGTCGGTCATGGGCTGTCCTCTCTGACGGCGGGATTCACGGACGAGGGCGCGGGAACACCGTGCCCTCGAAGATCTTGCGAGCGGTGCGCAGCGCGGCCGAGCGGTCGACGGTCCAGGTGTCCCCGGATCGCGACACGGCGACGTCGACGTCGAAGTGCCCGGTGGGATGCTCGATGACGAACGCGTCGCCCGTGCCGGGGATCGCCGCGAGCTCGCGCCCCACGGACCCCTCGGCGAGCACACCGGCTGCCACGGTGAGCGCACCGAGCACGCCGATCGATGTGTGCACCCGGTGCGGCAGGAAGCTGCGCGTGGCGATCGCGCCGCCGTGGCGCGGCGCGCTCAGCAGCACCATCTTCGGCACCGTGGCCTCGCTGACATCGCCCAGCCCCATGCGCTCGGCCGCGGCGAAGCGGAGGCGCTCCAGCCTCTGCTTGAGCGCGGCATCCGCCTCGAGCGCGGCGGGATCCTCGTCGCCCGACACGCTGACATCGTCCGCGCGGATGAGAACGGTCGGCATCCCGTTGTCCACGCACGTCGCGCGGATCCCGTCGAGGTCGTCGGCGACCGCTCCTGTCGGGAACAGCGCGCCCGTCGACGAGCCCGCGGTTCCCTCGAAGTCCAGGGAGATCACGCCGGCCGTGCCGGGCACGCCGTCGATCGCGAGCTCACCGTCGTAGTCGACGACACCGCGGTGCCCGTCGGAGAGGGAGGTCGCGAACGTCGCGGTGGCGACGCTGCCGGTGTTGACCATCCGGATCCGCACGCTCGTGCGATCCGCCGCCGGCGCGACGAGACCCCGCTCGACGGCGAACGGGCCCACGCCGGCGAGGATGTTGCCGCAGTTCTGCCGGTCGGTGACCAGGGCCTCGTCGACGCCGACCTGCAGGAACAGGTAGTCGACATCCGTCTCCGGATCGGCGGCGGGCGACACGATGGCGACCTTGGACGTCAGCGGGTGGGCTCCGCCGAGTCCGTCGATCTGCCGCGGGTCGGGCGTGCCCATGATGCGCAGCAGCAGGTCGTCGCGCTCGGCCGGGTCCGACGGAAGGTCGGACGCGAGGAAGTAGGCGCCCTTCGACGTGCCGCCGCGCATGAGCATGCAGCGGATGCCGTCAGCCATGCTCGGCCTGGGTGACGTAGCGCACGCCGAGGTCGGACAGCAGCGCGCGCAGCCCCTTGCGGTCCAGGCTGAGCTCGCCGCCACCGGCGTACGCGGCGCGGTCCGCCTCCTCCTTCGTCACGCGGGCCTCGACCGCGGCGAGCGCGCTCGCGGCCTCGCGGCGCGGCACGCACACCACGCCGTCGTCGTCGGCGATCACGACGTCGCCCGGGTGCACGAGCATGCCGTCCACCACGACGGGGACGTTGACGGATCCGGCGGTCGCCTTGACGGTGCCCTGGGCGTGCACGCCGTTCGACCAGACAGGGAATCCCATGTCGCGCAGATCCTGTGTGTCGCGCACGCCCGTGGCGGTGACGAGTCCCCGCACGCCCCGCGCCTTCAGCGCCGTGGCGAACAGATCGCCGAACGCGCCGTCCGCTGAGGGCGACGTGGTCGCGACCACCAGGAGGTCTCCCGCCTGGCACTGCTCGATCGCCGCGTGGATCATCAGGTTGTCGCCTGGCCAGCTGAGCACCGTGACCGCCGTTCCGGCCACGCGCGCCCCCTGCTGGATCGGCCGGATCGACGGACCCGCGAGACCCGTGCGACCCATCGCCTCATGCACGGTCGCGACGCCGTGCACCGCGAGGCCGTCGACCGTCGCCGCGTCGACGCGCGCGATGTCGGTGACGACGATCCCCAGCTCGCTCATCCGGCCCCTCCTGCCCGCCTCGACCGTCACTCCAGCACCGACGTCACCTGCGGGTAGTACCGCATGTAGGCCTCGCCCATCGTGTCGTGGGGCAGCCCCAGGTTGGGCCCCGCGTTGCGCCTGACCTGCACGCCGCGGCGCACGGCGAGCGCCGTGTAGTACTCCCACATGTGCTTCTGGGCGGGCAGGCACTCCATCGCTGCCTTCTTGCGCGGGAACGCCTCCGTGATGTCCAGCAGCACATCGGGCTTGAAGTCGGACTGCTCGGGCTGATGCGGCTCGAAGAAGAACACCGGCGGTGCGCCGATGATGTCGTCCTTCGACGGGTACGAGCCGTCGGCGTTCGCCACTCCGATCGCCTGCGCGAGCACCCGCGCCTGCAGCGCCATGCGCGCGGCCGCCGGGTGGTCGCCGTTGTACGGGTCCGACAGCGGATGCGTCAGCACCACGGTCGGCTGCGCGCGGCGCATCACGTCGACGAGCTGCTGGACGGCCTCCCGGCTCTCGAGCAGCGGGTAGTCACCGAGGTCGAGGAACTCGATGTCCGCGCCGAGCGCCGCGGCTGCGGCCTCCGCCTCCGCGCGACGGATCGCCTTGATCTCCTCCAGGGGCTTTCCCGCGAGCCACTGACTCGCCGACTCGCCGCGCTCGCCGTACGACAGGCACACGACCGTCGCCCGCTCCCCGCGCAACGTCGCAGCGGCGATCGCGCCGCCCGCGCGCCACACGAAGTCGCCCGCATGCGCGCTGACGACGAGCAGGGACGATGATGTCTCGGGCATGGCGGATCCGTTCGTTCTCGGGGTGCTGCAGGAGCCAGTGAACCAGCCCTCGTCGGCGCCGGTCAAGGATTGTCGACAATCCTGTCTACGGGAACGTAGTAGAAAATCGTCGCCAATCCGTGTCATCCTGCGACCGACAACGCAGTCCGATTCCGAAGGATCCTCATGGCGAACAATCTGCAGGAGCTGCTCGACGAGCGCGGCGACACGGTCGAGATGCTGCGCAACTCGCGGCTGGGCACGTACATCTACCCCGTCGTGCCGAGCGAGTTCAGCAACTGGCGGCGCGAGCAGAAGGCGTGGCGCGAGACCGCGGTGCTCTACGACCAGACCCACCACATGGTCAACTTCTTCCTGTCCGGCCCCGGCGCGCTGCAGCTGCTGAGCGACACCGGCATCAACAGCTTCGCGAACTTCCCCGTGGACACCGCCAAGCAGTTCGTCCCGACGGCATCGAACGGCGGCGTGATCGGCGACGGCATCCTGTTCCACGAGGACGAGCGCGACTACGTCTACGTCGGACGCGCGCCGGGGGCGAACTGGCTGCAGTTCCACGCCGAGACCGGCGGCTACGACGTCGAGTTCCGCTACGACGACCGATCGCCGTCGCGCCCGTACGGACAGGCGGTGCACCGCGAGTACTACCGCTTCCAGATTCAGGGACCACGCGCGTGGGACATCATCGAGAAGCTCAACGGCGGCCCGCTCGAGAAGGTGAGGTTCTTCCACATGGGCCACCTGGAGATCGCGGGCCGCCGCGTCCGTACGCTGCGGCACGGCATGGCCGGCGCGCCCGGCCTCGAGCTGTGGGGCCCCTACGAGGACCACGGCCTCATCCGGGACGCGATCCTCGAGGCCGGAGCCGAGTTCGGCATCGAGCCGTGTGGATCCCGGGCGTACTCGTCGAACACACTCGAGTCGGGCTGGATCCCCTCGCCCCTGCCCGCGATCTACTCCAGCGAAGCCGAGCGCGCCTACCGCGAGTGGCTGCCGACGACGAGCTACGAGGCGATCAACGCGATCGCCGGCTCGTTCGTCTCCGATGACATCGAGGACTACTACCTGAACCCCTGGGAGCTGGGGTACGGATCGTTCGTGAAGTTCGATCACGACTTCATCGGCCGCGACGCGCTCGAGAAGCTCGAGCCGGAACAGCAGCGCCGCAAGGTCACGCTCGCCTGGAACGACGAGGACCTGGCGAAGATCCTCACATCCGTGATCGACCGCGACAGCGAGGGCTACCAGTTCTTCGACGTGCCGAATGCGAACTACGGATCGAGCAACTTCGACACGGTCATCGACGCGGACGGCACGAACATCGGCCTGTCGCTGTTCACCGGCGTGACCGCCAACGAGAAGCGCGGACTGTCGCTCGCGACCGTCGACCGCGACGTGCCGGAGGGCGCCGAGGTGCGCGTCGTGTGGGGCGAGCCCGATGGCGGCTCGGGCAAGACCACGGTCGAGCCGCACCGGCCGATCGAGGTGCGTGCGATCGTCAGCCCCGTGCCGTACGCCACCGTCGCGCGCGAGACCTATCAGGGCGGCTGGCGCTCGAGCGGGCGGCTCTGAGCCAGGCCTCGGGCGGCCCGGCGACAGCAGGGCCCGCCCGGGGCGCGCCGTCAGCCCTCGAGGATGCGCTGCAGCGACGCACGCGTGGCGCGCGTCATGCCGGCCGGGCTCCCCGAGCGCTCGAGCAGCTCGACGGCGTCGCGCATCTCGTGCTCGCGGCGCTCGGCATGCCGGTACGTGCCCGCCAGCATGCGCTCGAGGACGGCCGGGCCGTCGGGTCCGAGCTCGTCCGCGATCTGCGCACGAAGCCATTCCTCGGCGCCGTGCGGGCGCGCCGCCTCCAGCGCCTCGACCACCACGGCGGCCACGCCCTTCATGTAGACGGCGCGCAGCAGCTTGCGCCTCGCGGCGTCGCCGATGCCGCCCGGCACCACGTCGACCGGCACGCCGAAGGGGCGCATGCGGGCGGCGAAGTCGTGCGCGGAATCGCCGCTCGCGAGCAGCGGCGTGCGGTGTCCCGCGCGCGGTACCGGAGCGAGCACAGCGACATCCGCGACCCCCATCCCCGAGGCCCGCGCGATCCGCGCGACCTCGAGCTTCGTCTCCGGCGCCGAGGTGTTGAGATCCGCGAGCAGCGTGCCGGGCGCCATCCGCGCGACGGCGTCGCGCGCGGCGTCGACCGAGGCCCGCGCACCCACCAGGCTGAGAACCAGCTCAGCGCCCTCCAGGCACTCCTCGAGGCGCGGCCGCTGCGCGATCCCGCTCGCCCTTGCATCCACATGCGGATCGAACCCCCTCACCTCGGCACCGAGGGCGGCGAGCCCCTGCGCGTAGAGGCTGCCCGCCTCACCGAGCCCCATCACCGCGATCCGCGTCATGGCCGTCACCCTACGTCCCCGAGGCAGATTTGCGACACGATTGTTGACACTTCAGGTCCGACCTCCATAGCCTTCCGGTACGAGCACCGGCGCTCCGACCCGACGCGGCAGACGTTCTCCGCGGGAGCCCCGCCTGCACCCACTGCAACGACGCACGGAAGACCGAGGCGATGGCCGCACGACTCACCCTGCAGGATGTCAACCTCCGCTTCGGCGGAGTCTCGGTCCTGCACGACGTCGGCTTCACGGCGGAGCCCGGGGAGATCCTCGGGCTGGTCGGCCCCAACGGCGCCGGCAAGACCTCGCTGTTCAACTGCATCAGCGGCCACTACCGCCCGAGTTCCGGATCGATCACGATCGACGACGCCGAGGTGAGCGGACTGCGCCCGTCTCGCCTCGCCGGCCACGGCCTCGCCCGGACGTTCCAGCACCCCGCGCTGCAGCTGCACGCGACCGTTCTCGAGAACGTCGTGCTGGGCGCGCACACGCGACTGCCGGGCGGCCCTCTCGCGTGGTCGCTGCGCGTGCCGCCGACGGGCCGCCGCGAGCGCGAGCTGCGCTCCGAGGCGCTCGCGCTGCTCGAGACGCACGGTCTCGGCTGGGCGGCGAACCTCGCGGCCGACGAGCTGTCGCACGGCCTGCACAAGGGCGTCGAGCTGTGCCGCGCCCTGCTGATGCGGCCTCGGCTCCTGCTGCTCGACGAGCCCGCCGCCGGCCTCTCGCACGGCGAGGTGGAGCGCTTCATCGAGACCGTCCGCGACCTGCGCGCTCACGCCGACGTGACGGTCGTGATCGTCGAGCACCACATGGGGCTGATCTCGGCGCTCACCGATCGCGTCGTCGTGCTCGACCACGGGCGCAAGCTCATGGAGGGGACGGCAGCCCAGGCGCAGTCCGATCCGCGCGTGATCGAGGCCTACATCGGAAAGGACGCCGCGGATGACGCTGCTTGAGCTCGTCGACGTCACGGCGTCCTACGGACCCGTGCAGGTGCTGGAGGGCGTTTCGCTGAGCGTTCCCGACGGCGGCGCGGTGGGCATCCTCGGTGCGAACGGCGCCGGGAAGACGACGACCCTGCGGGCCATCAGCGGGGTCGTGCGCACGACCGGCCGGATCGTCTTCGACGGCGAGGACATCCGCGGGCTGCGACCCGATCAGGTCGCGGCACGCGGCATCGCCCACGTGCCGGAGGGCCGCGGCACGCTGCCGAACCTCACGGTGCGCGAGAACCTGCTCGTCGGGGCGTATCTGCGCAAGGACCGGCGAGCGCTCGCCGCCGACATGGACTATCTGCTCGAGCTGTTCCCGAACCTCCGGGAGCGGATCTCCTCGAACGCGTCCGCGCTCTCGGGCGGCGAGCAGCAGATGCTCGCCGTGGGCCGTGCCTTCATGGCCAAGCCGCGCCTGCTCATCCTCGACGAGCCGTCCCTGGGGCTCGCGCCGAGCACGGCCAAGAACGTCTACGAGGCGGTCCGCCGCCTCCGCCTCGAATCGGGCATCGCGATGCTCGTCGTCGAGCAGAACGCCAACCTCGCCTTCAGCATCGTCGACACCGCGACGGTGCTCGAGACCGGCCGCAGCGTGCTCACCGGCACGTCGGCCGAGCTGAAGGGCCGGGACGAGATCCGACGCGCGTACCTGGGAGGCTGACGTGGGCACCTTCATCCAGCTTGTCGTCGACGGCCTCGCCATGGGCTCGATCTACGCGGCGCTCGC
>NZ_JAPSJA010000260.1 GCF_031178525.1 Microbacterium sp. | reverse complement strand
CGCGGCGCGCTGCCGTCGCGGTGCGCGGCTGCCGTGCGGGTCAGTCGACCAGGTCGTGGCGCACGATGACGGCGTCGCGGCCGGGGCCGACGCCGATGACCGAGATGCGCGTGCCGCTCATCTTCTCCAGCGCCAGCACGTAGTCCTGCGCGTTCTGCGGCAGGTCCTCGAACGTCCGCGCGGTGGAGATGTCCTCGTGCCAGCCGGGGAAGCTCTCCAGGATCGGCTTCGCGTGGTGGAAGTCGGTCTGGTTCACCGGCAGCTCGTCGAAGCGCCGGCCGTCGACGTCGTACGCGACGCAGACCGGGATCTCGTCGAGCCCGGTCAGGATGTCGAGCTTGGTCAGGACGAGATCGGTGATGCCGTTCACGCGGGTCGCGTAGCGCGTGATGGGGGCGTCGTACCAGCCGACGCGGCGCGGGCGGCCGGTCGTGGTGCCGAACTCGAACCCGCGCGCGCGCAGCCAGTCGCCCTGCTCGTCGAACAGCTCGGTCGGGAACGGACCCGACCCGACGCGCGTCGTGTACGCCTTCACGATGCCGACGATGCGGTCGAGGCGCCCCGGGCCCACGCCGGATCCCGTCGAGGCGCCGCCCGCGGTCGCGGACGACGAGGTCACGAACGGGTAGGTGCCGTGGTCGACGTCGAGCATGGTCGCCTGGCCGCCCTCGAACACGACGACCTCGCCCGCGGCGAGCGCGTCGTTCAGCAGCAGACCCGTATCGCACACCATGGGCCGCAGGCGCTCGGCGTACGACAGCAGGTCCTCGAGGATCTCGTCGACCGTGATGGCGCGGCGGTTGAACACCTTGACCAGCAGGTGGTTCTTCTGGTCGAGTGCACCCTCGATCTTCTGGCGCAGGATCGACTCGTCGAACAGGTCCTGAGCCCGGATGCCGACGCGGTTGATCTTGTCGGCGTAGGCGGGGCCGATGCCGCGGCCGGTCGTGCCGATCTGGCGCTTGCCGAGGAAGCGCTCGGTGACCTTGTCGAGCGTGCGGTGATAGTGCGTGATGAGGTGCGCGTTGGCGCTCACGCGGAGCTTCGACACGTCGATGCCGCGCGCCGACAGCGCGTCGAGCTCGGCGAACAGCACCTCGAGGTCGACGACCACGCCGTTGCCGATCACGGGCGTCACGCCCGGCGACAGGATGCCCGAGGGCAGCAGGTGCAGCGCGTACTTCTCGTCGCCGATCACGACCGTGTGGCCGGCGTTGTTGCCGCCGTTGAACTTGACGACCCAGTCGGTGCGGTCGCCGAGGAGGTCTGTGGCCTTGCCCTTGCCCTCGTCGCCCCACTGGACGCCGACGATCACGATTCCTGGCATGGGTTTCCCCTTGTCTTTTCTCGAGCCCGCCGAGCCGTGCGCCCGCGGCCTCTGCGCCCAAGACCTCTCTCCCGCTCTTCGGGCTGCGTTCTGGGCCGCGACCAGTCTATCGACGGGCTCGGCCCATCCCGGGCAGATCCCCTTCCCGCCGCGCGTGCTGACACGGACCCACCGCGATGAGCTCGAGGGCCGCCATGGCCGGGCACGGTGGCCGAGCGGTCAGCCGCCGACGGCGGACAGGCCCGCGGCGAGCGCGAAGCCGAGCACGGTGGCGATGCCCGCCACGTCCTCGGCGCGCTTCTGTGCCTCGGGGATCATCGAGTCGACGAGCATCACGAGCAGCGCTCCCGCCGCGAACCCGCTGAGCCCCGCCTGCATGCCGGGTGTCGCCACATCGGCGAGCGCCCATCCGGCAACGGTCGCGAGGGCGCACACTGCCGCGACCCCCGTCCACAGCAGCACCACGCGCCTGCGCGTGACGCCTCCCTCCAGCAGGTCGGCGGAGGATCCCACCGACTCGGGCAGATTCGACACGAAGATGGCGACGACGAGGGCGACGCTCACCCCGCCCCCGCCTGCGAGGCCGAAGCCGAGCACGAGCTGCTCGGGGACGCCGTCGAGCAGGGCGCCGAGCGCGAGCGGGACACCCGCGGCCGCCCCGCCGCCGGCCCGGGACGCCCAACGTTCGACGAGGCGGTCGGCGGTGAAGTAGACCGCCGCCCCCAGTGCGACGCCCACCGCGAGCGGGATCGGACCGCCGATCTCGAGGCCGTCCTCCCACAGCTCGAACGCGATGCTCGCGATCAGGGCGCCCGCGCCGAAGCCGAGCACGACGCCGATCAGACGGTCGGGCCAGCGCCGCAGCCCCGCGAGCACGGCACCGAGGACGAGGGGAGCCGCACCGACTATGCCCCACAGCAGGCTCGGGATCACCCCCTCAGTATGTCCGCCTCAGCGCGCGACCCGACTCTCCTCCCCGAGCGACGCGGCGACGGAGCATGATGGAGGCATGTCGACGAACAGCGCACCCACGACCAACCGCACCGCCTGGGCCGCCTTCTGGGTGGGGCTGATCGGCCTGATCCTCATGCCGATCCCGCTGTTCATCGGCCTCGTGCTCGGCGGCGGGCTCTCGCTCGTCGCCGCCGTGCTCGTGGTGATCGCGCTGCTCAAGGGCCTGAGCCGTCAGGGCAGGGGCATCGCACCGGTGGTCTTCGCCGGCGTCTTCGTCGCCCTCACCTGGGCCGGCATCTCGGTCGGCGGCGGCATCATCTGGTGATCCCGCCCACGGGCGAGCCCGTGCGCTGGTGAGCTCCACCGGCGGGTGAGGCGCGTGCGCGGCCGGGCCGCGGACATCCGCGGGCCCGACCGCGGCCGCCGTGCGGTGCCGCGGCCGGGCGGATGCGTCAGTCCTTGGACGCCCGCGTTGCCTGCGCCTCCTCCTCGGGCGTGTAGCCGCTGTGCAGGTGCACGGGCGTGGCGGCCGCGCCCGTGCGCTTGCGACGGCGGCGCGTGGCCGCGAGGTTCAACGCCTCGACGAAGATCGCGAACGCCATGGGGCCGTAGATGAAGGCCTTGTCGATGTGGACGCCGAAGCCCTCGGCCACGAGGAACACGCCGATCAGCAGCAGGAACGCCAGCGCCAGCATCTTCACCGTGGGGTGGTTGTTGACGAAGGTGAAGATGTGCTTCGCGGCGAACAGCATGAGGGCGAACGACAGCACGACGACCGTGATGATCACCAGCAGGTTGTTGGTCATGCCGACCGCGGTGATGACCGAGTCGAGCGAGAACACCAGGTCGAGCGCCAGGATCTGCGCCAGCACCGCACCGAACGTGGCCTTCGCGGCGCCGCCGGCGCCGTGGTCGTCCTCGCCCTCGAGCCGGTGGTGGATCTCCGTCACGGCCTTGTAGACGAGGAACAGGCCGCCGACGATCAGGATCAGCTCGCGCCCGGAGAAGTCGAGCTCGCCGATCGAGAACAGCG
>NZ_JAPSJA010000259.1 GCF_031178525.1 Microbacterium sp. | reverse complement strand
GCGCGATCCACGCCTCGATCTCGTCGGCCGTGCGCGGGACGTCCGCGGACAGGTTCACGGGGCCGTCCTCGGTCATCAGGATGTCGTCCTCGATGCGCACGCCGATGCCGCGGTACTCCTCGGGCACCGTGACGTCGTCGATCTGGAAGTACAGGCCCGGCTCGATGGTGAAGACCATGCCCGGCTCGAGCACGCCGTCGTAGTACATCTCGCGGCGCGCCTGCGCGCAGTCGTGCACGTCGATGCCGAGATGGTGGCTCGTGCCGTGCACCATGTAGCGGCGGTGGTGTCCGCCCTTGTCGGCGTCCAGCGCCTCCTCGGCCGTGACGGGCAGCAGACCCCACTCGGCGGTGCGACGCGCGAGCACGCCCATCGCGGCCTCGTGCACCGCGCGGAACTTCACGCCCGGCTTCGCGGCGGCGAACGCCGCATCGGCCGCCTCCCGCACCGTCTCGTAGATCTTGCGCTGGATCGGCGTGAACGTGCCGTTCACGGGCAGGGTGCGCGTGATGTCGGCCGTGTAGAGGCTGTCCACCTCGGCCCCGGCGTCGATCAGGATCAGGTCACCAGGCAGCACGGCGCCGTCGTTGCGCGTCCAGTGCAGGTAACAGGCATGCGGGCCCGACGCGGCGATCGTGTCGTAGCCCTCCCAGTTGCCGTCGCTGCGGGCCCGCTGGTGGAACACGCCCTCGACGAGGCGCTCGCCTCGGGGGTGCTCGATGATGCGCGGCAGCTCGCGGACGATGTCGTCGAAGCCCGACGCGGTGACCTGCACGGCCAGACGCATCTGCCCGATCTCGTACTCGTCCTTGCGCAGGCGCAGTTCCGAGACGAAGCGGGTCAGGTCCTCATCCAGGTCGACGACCAGGTCGCCCTCGCGTGCCTCGAACGTGTCGATGTGCGCGGTCGGCAGTCCGAGCTCGCCGGCCACGCCGGGCAGCGCGGGGCGGGGTCCGATCCAGAACTCGCCGATCGTCGCGTCGGAGTAGAACTCGGCCGTCGTGCGGTCCGCCCGCTCGCGGAAGTACAGCGTGACGTCGTGTCCGCTGTCGGTCGGCTCGAAGACGAGCACCGAGTCCGGCTCGGAGTCGTTCGCCCAGCCGGTGAGGTGTGCGAACGCCGAGTGCACGCGGAACGGGTAGTCGGTGTCGTTGCTGCGCTGCTTCAGCGGACCGGCCGGCACGACGAGGCGCTTGCCGGGGAATGCGGCGGAGACGGCGGCGCGGCGGGCCGCGGCGTACGGCGCCTGCTCGCGCAGCGGCGGGAGCTGCTCGGGGCGCTCGGCCCAGCCCTCCGAGATCGTGTCCAGGAACCCCTGCGGGTACGGCTGGCGGCGGTTCGTCACGCCCTGCGGCTGCTGCTCGGTCTGGGGCTTCGCGTCGGTCTTGGCATCCGTGTCGCTCATGCTTCCAGTCTGTCACCGTGCGCCGGGTCGCGCTCGGCCGGCCGGACCGGCGGCGGGGCGGCGCTCTGTCGCGATCCTAGGCTGGAGAACATGACCGCCCGGACCCGCACCCCGCATCCCGCCGTCGCGTTCGCGATCGACCTCGTGCTCGTGCTCGTCTTCCTCGTGATCGGGCGCACGGCGCACGGCGAGCCGTTCTTCGAGGGGTTCGCCGGAAGCGCCTGGCCGTTCGTCGCGGCACTCGTGGTCGGCTGGGTCGCGATCCTGCTGACGCGCACGCCATCGGGCGGCATCGCCGCGGGTGCGATCGCGTGGAGCGCGACGCTCTTGATCGGGATGGTGCTGCGCGTGGTGTCGGGCAGGACGGCGGCCGTGCCGTTCCTGATCGTGGCGACGATCACGCTCGCGGTGCTGCTGATCGGCTGGCGGCTCGTCCTGCGACCCGCCCGCCGCCGTCGCAGCTGACGTCAGCCGACGGGCTCGAGCTGCACGACGAGCGGGCGGTGGTCGCCGCCGGCGCCGTCCAGGTTCGTGAGCACGATGGAGCCCGTCGCACGCCACGCATCCGAGTGCATCACGTGATCGATCGGCGCCGACAGCAGCGAGGGCACATCGGTCGGCCACGTTCCGACAGCGCCGTTGCCCGTCGCGGCGGCCGCGTCGTGGCAGTAGCCGAGGTCGCCGCCGCCCGCGCCGAGTGTCGTCATGTGATCGAGCGTCGCGTTGAAGTCCCCCGCGATGATGACGTTCGCATCCTGCGGGCACTGGTCGGCGATCCAACGCAGATCCTGGCGCCAGACGTCCATGTACGCGGGGCGGGGCGCGATCGCATGCACCGCGACGACCGTGGGACCCGTGCCGTCGACCGGCATCACGACGGCGCTCGGCAGCAGGGCCGTGTTGCTGGATCCATCGTCCGACGACTCGATGACGGCGTAGTCGCCGAGGTCGGGGGAGATGAGGATGGTCGTGACCCACGACTGCGGGCCGCGCTCGATCTCCTTGTTGTACTGCACGTGGTGCACCCACATCGGGCGTCCGAGCTCGCGCATCTCGATCGCCACGTCCTCGCCCACGCTCTGCGCGGTCTCGGGAAGGGCGATGATGTCGGCGTCCATCGCGACGGCCGACTGCGCGATCTGGAACCCGCCGGTCGCGTCGCCGGCCGTGTTCCACGTCATCACCCGGATGCTGCTCTCCGTCTCGGGCGGCAGCGTGTCGCCGTAACCGCGCATGCCGAGCGTCACACCGCCGACGATCGCGCCGAGGGCCGCCACCAGGGCCATCGACATCGCGAACGCGCGCATCGGGCGGGCGACCGCCATCAGCAGGAACAGGATCGTCAGGATTGCGAAGGCGACGACGAGCACGCCGCGCATCGACACGATCTGCGCGAACGGCATCGTCTGCTCGAGACGGAAGAACTGCGGCCAGCTGACCACCGCCGTCGCGATGGCGAACGCCACCGTCACGAGGATCCCGAGCAAGCGCAACACGCTTCCGACACTAGGTCTCCCCGCTGAGAAACCGGCGCACGCGGCGCGGGTATCACGTGCGTGTGACAGCAGGATCGCCTGCGCATCGGACTACGATCGGCTCGTGGGAGACGACGGGGACAGGCGGTTCAGCGGGCCGAGCGACCTGCATCTGCACTCCACCCGGTCGGACGGCACCGAGCCCCCCGCCGACGTCATGGCGGCCGCGCACCGGCACAGGCTGGGCACCGTCGCCCTCACGGATCACGACACGACAGCCGGATGGGCGGAGGCTGCGGAGGCGTGCGCGTCGCTCGGCATGACGCTGCTGCCGGGCATGGAGTTCTCGGCCAAGCACGACTGGCGCAGCGTGCACGTGCTGTCGTACCTGTTCGATCCCGACGACGCAGACCTGCGCGCGGAGATGGATCGCAT
>NZ_JAPSJA010000258.1 GCF_031178525.1 Microbacterium sp. | reverse complement strand
CGTGCGGTGGCGGCTCCGATGCCGCGCGCGGCGCCGGTCACGATGGCGGTTCGGGTTGTCATCCGGGTCCTCCGATGCTTCGTCGCAGTGCGAGGGTTCGTGCGTGCTGTCGCCCGGCGTCAGGCGCTGAGCCGGACGTCCGTCGGCTGGAGCGACTGTATCCCGTCGGGCGTCACATCCACCGGCGCCACTTGAACACGACGTACAGTCCCACGGCGGTCAGCACCATGAGGCCGAGGGCCATGGGATAGCCCCACACCCACGACAGCTCGGGCATGTGGTCGAAGTTCATGCCGTAGACGCCGGCGACGATGCTCGGTCCGAACAGGATCGCGGCCCACCCGGAGATCCTCTTGACCTGCTCGTTCTGCGCGAGTGCCGTCTCGGTCTGGCGCCGGGTGACGAGCGTCGAGTTCACCGTGAGCGCGTTGTCGAGGATCGCTCGGTAGGACGCGAGGCGTTCCGCGATCCGGATCGCGTGGTCGAGCACGTCGCGCAGCGAACGCTGCAGCTCGATGTCGACGGCGTAGCGGTCCGCGCCGCGGAGCAGCCCCTCGAGCATCGCGCGCAGCGGATCGGCGGAGCGCTGGAAACCGATGACCTCACGCGAGAGCAGGTAGATGCGCTGTGACAGCTCGGCGTGCTCGGAGCCGAACAGCGCATCCTCAATCTCGTCGATGTCGTTCTGCAGGCCCGCGACGACGGGCTCGTACTCGTCCACAACCTCGTCCATCACCGCGTACAGCACCGCCTCCGGACCGAACGCGAGCAGTCCTGGCTGGTCTTCCATGCGCCGGCGGACGCGAGCGAGGTCCGGCGACTCCGCATGGCGGATGGTCACGACGAAGTCGGGGCCGACGAACACGTGCAGCTCGCCGAACTCCACGGTCTCCTCGTGCTCGAGGTAGCGCGCAGGAAGCAGCACGGCGAACAGCGTGTCGCCGTAGCGCTCGAGCTTCGCACGCTGGTGGCCCTGCAGCGCGTCCTCCACGGCGAGCGGGTGCAGCGAGAACTCCTCCGCGACCTTGTCGATCTCCTCGCGCGTCGGTCGGAACAGCCCGATCCACGCCATACCGCCCTCCGAGCGCATGTACTCGAACGTCTCCTCGAGGCTCGTGGGGTTCTCGATGCGGCGGCCGCCGACGTACACGGCGTTATCGATGATGGGCACCCGGCAATTGTCGCGCGCCGCGCGCTCCGCACAGGCGAGCGACATCGTCCCTCGTCCCGTCGGAGGTCGACGGCGGCGGCACTGGTGATCGCGGCGACGCTGGACTAGACACGAGCCATGACGCGAGCACAGGAATGGCTGAACGGATATCTCCGCGCGTGGAAGTCGTACGACGAGGCGGACGTGCGGGCGATCTTCACGGATGATGCGGAGTACTGGTTCCGCCCGAATGACCCCGAGCCGACGCGGGGCATAGACGCGATCCTCGAGATGTGGGATTCGGACCGAGACGACGACCCCGAGTTCGACTTCGAGGTGCTGATCGAGGACGATCGGCTCGCCATCATCAAGGGCCACGTGAACTACCCGCGCGGCAAGCACTACACGAACATCTGGGAGGTCTGGTTCGCCCCGGACGGCCGTGCGCAGAAGTTCGTCGAGTGGTGGATGCTGCCGCGCAAGCGCGACGCCGCCGAAACCGCCGGCTGAACGCTCCCGGAGGTCACCACACGGTACCGATCCGCGCCGACGTCGATGGACCGTGCCAGGATGACCGAGTGCTCACGCCCCACTCGCGCATGTCCCCCCGTATCGGCGCCGGCATCGCGCTGACTGCCCTGGTCGTCTCCCTCACGGGCTGCACCGATCCCGGAGAGGAGGCGACGCGCACGCTGGCCGACGACCTCGCCGCGGCCCTGTCGGGGCACTCGCTGGACGGCGTCACCCTGACGGATCCCGGTGTCGCTTCGGCGTTCGCCGAGCAGGTCGAGCCGCTCGCGGCATACGACGTGAAGGTCACGGCGGGCGAGGTCGAGCGCGAGGGCGGCGAGGGCAGCGTTCCGCTGCAGTGGACATGGGACATCGAGGGCCACGAGTGGACCTACGACACGACCGCGGCGCTCGTCGAGGGCGAGGAGCAGGAGTGGGCGGTCGAGTGGACCCCCGCGACGTTCCTGCCCCGGCTGACCGCCGAGGAGCGCATCGAGGTCCAGCGCGAGTACGGCCCACGCGCGGACGTCGTCGATGCGGCCGGCGATCCGATCGTCACGCAGCGCCCCGTGGGCCGCTACGGGCTCGACAAGGCGAACACGCCCGCCGATCAGGTGGGCACGTCGGCCGAGCGAATCGCGAACGCGCTGGGAATCGATCCGGCCGCGTTCCGCTCGACGGCCGAGGCCGCGGGGCCCGAGGCCTTCGTCGAGGCGCTCACGGTCCGCGAGGGCCAGGAGAGCGAGTACGTCGATCCGGGGTTCGCGGACGTCCCTGGCGCGCTGGTCGTGCCCGACGAGGTCGACCTGGCGCCCACCCGCGCGTTCGCGCGCGAGATCCTGGGCTACGTCGGCGAGGCCACCGCCGAGGTCGTCGAGAAGTCCGAGGGGACGATCCGCCCGGGCGACCGCGTGGGGATGGCGGGCCTGCTCGCGACGTACGACGGCCGGCTGCGCGGCACGCCGACGCTGCGGATCGAGGCCGTCGGCGCCGACGACACCCGGCGGGAGCTGGCCGAGTGGCAGGGCGAGGCCGGCGAACCGCTCGAGCTGACGCTGAGCCAGCGGATGCAGCTCGAGGCGGAGCACATCCTGTCGCGGCTGGCGGGGGAAGACGCCCCGGCGAGCGCGCTCGTCGCGATCCGGCCCTCGACGGGCGAGATCCTCGCGGCCGCGAACGGGCCGGGCAACGGCGGCATGAACGCCGCGACCGAGGGGCAGTACGCCCCGGGGTCGACGTTCAAGCTCGTCACCTCGCTCGCGCTGCTGCGGGCGGGCGTCACGCTCGACGACATCCTGAGCTGTCCCGAGACGCTCGACGTCGACGGCTACACGTTCCACAACTTCGACGACTACCCGGCGACGGCGCTCGGCGAGGTGACCTTCCGCACGGCGCTGGCGAACTCGTGCAACACGGCGCTGATCGGCGCGCGCGACAGGATCGACGAGGGAGCGCTCGCGGCCGCGGCCGGGACGCTGGGCCTCGGCGAGGCACCGGACCTCGGCTACCCCGTCGTGCTCGGCTCCGTGCCGGACCCGGAGAGCGAGACCGAGCGGGCCGCCGACCTCATCGGACAGGGCCGCGTCACGGCCTCGCCGCTCGGCATGGCCACGGTCGCCGCGTCGATCCAGGCCGGCGGCACGGTCGTGCCCCACCTCGTCG
>NZ_JAPSJA010000257.1 GCF_031178525.1 Microbacterium sp. | reverse complement strand
GCTTCATGGCCGTCGTCTCGGCGGACAAGGCCTCCGAGGCGATCGCCCAGATCGAGAGCACCGGGATCCCCGCGTGGCAGGTCGGCGTGGTGCGCGAAGGCGCGCTGCCCGAGGACGGCGAAGCGTTTGAGCAGGGCGCCAAGGGCGTCGACGGCGGCGCCGTGCGCCTGGTCTCGACCTACGCGGAGAGCGCCCGCGGGCGCCTCTGAGACAGAACGGATGAAGTAACACCCCTATGTGCGGAATCGTCGGCATGGTCGGGCGCGCCCCGGTCAACCAGGACATCTACGACGCGCTCCTCCTCCTTCAGCACCGGGGTCAGGATGCGACGGGCATCGCGACCGCCGAGCCGAGCGGCGTGATGCACACGCACAAGGCGCAGGGGATGGTGCGCGAGGCCTTCCGGACCCGCGACATGCGCTCGCTGCTCGGCAACGTGGGCCTCGGTCACGTGCGCTACGCCACCAAGGGCACCGCCTCCAGCGAGGAGGAGATGCAGCCGTTCTACGTGAACGCGCCGTACGGCATCATCCTGATCCACAACGGCAACCTCACGAACACGCGCGAGCTCACGACGGACATGGAGCAGCGCGACCGCCGGCACCTGAACTCGTCCAGCGACACGGAGCTGCTGCTGAACGTGCTCGCCAACGAGCTGCAGGCGACGACGAGCCCGGTCGACCTGGAGCCGGAGCGGATCTTCGAGGCCGTCGCTCGCACGCACCGGCGTGTCGAGGGCGCGTACGCCGTGATCTCGATCATCGCGGGCTACGGCCTGCTGGCGTTCCGCGACCCGTACGGCATCCGCCCGCTCATCCTCGGCCGTCGCGTGGGCCCCGAGGGCGTGGACGACTGGGTCGTCACGAGCGAGTCGCTCGTGCTCGAGAACGCCGACTACGAGATCGTCCGCGAGGTCGAGCCGGGCGAGGCCGTGTTCATCTCGAGCGACGGCAGCCTGTACACCAAGCAGTGCGCGGACGACGCGAAGCTGCTGCCGTGCTCGTTCGAGTACGTCTACCTGGCGCGTCCGGACTCCATCATGAACGGCGTGCCGGTGTACGAGTCGCGCCTGCGGATGGGCGCGAAGCTCGCCGCCACGATCGCCAAGCATGTCCCCGACGGGCTGATCGACGTCGTCATGCCGATCCCGGACTCGTCGCGCCCCGCCGCGATGGAGGTCGCGCGCGTGCTCGGCATCGAGTATCGCGAGGGCTTCTACAAGAACCGCTACGTCGGCCGGACGTTCATCATGCCCGGCCAGGCCGTGCGGAAGAAGAGCGTGCGCCAGAAGCTCAACGCGATGTCGAGCGAGTTCCGCGGCAAGAACGTGCTGCTGATCGACGACTCGATCGTGCGCGGCACCACCAGCAAGCAGATCGTCCAGATGGCGCGGGACGCGGGCGCCAAGTCCGTGACCTTCGCGTCGGCGGCGCCTCCCGTGCGCCACCCGCACGTGTACGGCATCAACATGCCGTCACGCCACGAGCTGGTCGCGCATGGCCGCACGATCCCGGAGATCGCCGAGGAGCTCGGCGCCGATTACCTCGTGTACCAGGAGGTCGAGGACCTCAAGGACGCGATCATCGAGAGCGCGCTGGGCGAGGCGACCTTCGACGACCTCGACATGAGCTGCTTCGACGGGCGCTACGTCACCGGCACGGTCACGCCCGAGTATCTCGCCTGGGTCGAGGGCACGCAGACGTCCTGAGGCGCATGCGGCGGCGCCTGATCCGTTGTCCGGCGGCACGCGAAAGCGCCCGGTGCCTCGGCGCCGGGCGCTTCACTGCGCGAGAGGGAGAGAGGCCTCAGGCCTTCTGAGCCTGATACTCGTCCTCGTCCTCGTCGCTCTCGTCGCCGTACATGTCGGCCCACTTGTCGACGTACTCGTTTTCGTCGTCGCTCGGGTGCCCGAGCTCGCGCTCCAGCGCCGAGTAGTTCACAGTCGGGCTGAACGACTTCAATTCGCGGGCGAGCTTGGTGTGCTTCGCCTTCTGACGGCCACGCCCCATGCGCGAGACCCCCTCACGTTGAGCCGGGATGTCTGTCCCTGGGCTGCTGCGGAAACCGGCACGGACGCCGGTGAAGAGTAGGATTCAGAATACCACGCGGCCTCGGCGCCTCGGCCGACCGCGCCACCGGGAAGGGGTCGCAGGATGACCGATCAGCCGTTCACCGATGAGCCGTCCGCGAGTGCGCGGGCGCAGCAGTCCGCCGTCGACGCCGCCCTGCGGGGTGCCGTGATCGCAGCCATCATTCCGGAGCAGTCGCCTCGCGTGCTGCAGGAGGCCGCCCATTACGCGGCACTTCTCGGCGCGCCGCTGGCGGTCGTGCACGTGGATGTCACCCGCTTCGTCACCTATGAGGACCCCGACGGCTACGTGCACTCGGCTCCCGTCGACATCAACGTGCAGGCGGGCGAGGGCGAGCTCGAACTCGTCCGCAAGGCCGCCGAGTCCGTGCTCGTCAACAGTCCCGTCACCTGGGAGGTGCGGCAGCTCGTGGGCGATCCCGCCCTCGCGATCAAGCACTTCGCCGACAAGATCGACGCCAAGCTCATCGTGGTGGGCACCCGCAAGCGCGGCTTCGGCGAGTCGATCCGGCAGTTCTTCACCGGTTCCGTTGCCGCGCGACTGTCGCACCGGCAGCACCGACCGCTGCTCGTCGTGCCGCAGGGCGAGCTGCTGCAGGATCACGAGGACTTCCCTGAGGTCGAGGGCTGATCCTCGCTCCTCGTTCCGCACGCGGATGCCCCGGGGACTCCCGGGGCATTCGCGTCGAGGTCGGAGCGGTTCAGCGTCTCGCCTCCGCCTCGGCCCTCAGGGGCGACGCAGCGACTCGCTGAGCGACGTCGCCGCGGCGTCGAGCCCGGCCTGGAGTGCGTCGACCACCGCCGCCTGCAGCTCGCCGCCGCGCGCGACATGCGCGCGCAGCTCGCCGCGGACGCGGCCGCGGAAGTCCGCGATCGCCGCCTCGGCCCTGTGCAGCTCCTCGCGCGAGCGCACGCGCCCGTCGTCCGCGCCGTGTGACGGCGGCGTCGTCGCGTGCGGGGTCTCGCTCGTGGCGGCCGCGAGATCGGCGCGCAGGCTCTTCATCGCCTCGCGCACGCTCGTGCGCACCTCGTCGGCGATGAGGCGGACGGTGTCCGCGAGCCCCGCCTGGATGCCGGCGATGTCGTCCGCGCGATCCTGCACCTCGGCGCGCCCCGCGTCCGTGATCTCGTAGACGGTCTTTCGGCCGTCGGAGGTCTTGGTCACGAGGCCCTCCTCTTCGAGCTTGGCCAGGCGCGGGTAGATCGTGCCCGCACTGGGCGTGTAGGTGCCGCCCG
>NZ_JAPSJA010000256.1 GCF_031178525.1 Microbacterium sp. | reverse complement strand
GCTTTCGCGGGCATCGACGGGCTGCTGCTCGCGGTCGCACTCGCCGCGGTGCTCGTGATCCTCGTGCTCGTCTACCGCTCGCTGCTGCTGCCGATCGCCGTGCTCGCGACGAGCATGTTCGCGCTGTGTGTCGCGCTGCTCACCGTGTGGTGGCTGGCGAAGGCGGACATCCTGCTGCTGAGCGGCCAGACGCAGGGCATCCTGTTCATCCTCGTTATCGGCGCGGCGACCGACTATGCGCTGCTGTACGTGGCGCGGTACCGCGACGAACTCGTGCGGACGCCACACCGATGGACCGCGACCATGCGCGCGCTGCGGGGCTCCGTCGAGCCGATCGTCGCCTCGGGCGGCACGGTGATCGCAGGCCTGCTGTGCCTGCTGCTGAGCGACCTGCGCTCGAACAGCTCGCTCGGCCCCGTCGCGGCGATCGGCATCGTGTTCTCGATCCTGTCGGCGCTGACGCTGCTGCCGGCGATCCTCTACGCCCTCGGCCGGGCGGCCTTCTGGCCGCGCCGTCCGCGCTTCGATCCCGAAGCGCCGGATGCGGGTGAGGGAGAGGGCGTGTGGGCGAAGCTCGCGCGCCTGGTGTCGCGCCGGCCGCGGACGATCTGGATGGCGACCGCCGCCGTGCTCGCGCTCGGCTGCGTCGGCGTCACGCAGCTGCAGGCCTCGGGGGTGCCGCAGTCGGAGCTCGTGCTCGGATCGTCCGAGGCGCGGGACGGGCAGGCAGTGCTCGGCGAGCACTTCCCGGCCGGGTCGGGCAGCCCCGCCTCGGTCGTCGTGCCCGAGGGGCGGCTGCAGGATGCCGCGGACGTGCTGCTCGCCGAGGACGGCGTCGCGGAGGTCGCCGTGATCGTCGACCGCGACGGCCTGACCGCGCCCGTGACGGAGGAGGGTATCGGTGCGTTCGGGCCCCCCGGCACGCCGGCGCCCGAGCCCGTGGTGTCGGGCGGCGACGTGCTGCTGCAGGCCACGCTGACGGACCCGGCCGACTCGCTCGCGGCGGAGGGGACCGTGCGCGAGCTGCGGACCACGTTCGCCGAGGAGGTGCCGGGCGTGCTCGTCGGCGGCTCGACCGCGACCGACCTGGACACGAACGAGGCGTCGATCCGGGATCGGAACCTGATCGTGCCGATCGTGCTCGGCGTGATCCTGGTGATCCTGATGCTGCTGCTGAGGTCGGTGCTCGCGCCGATCCTGCTGACGCTCACGACCGTGCTGTCGTTCGGCACCGCGATGGGGGTGGCGGCGCTGGTGTTCAACAACGTGCTGGGCTTCCCGGGCGCGGACCCGGCGGTGCCGCTGTACGGTTTCGTGTTCCTCGTCGCGTTGGGCATCGACTACAACATCTTCCTGATGTCGCGGGTGCGGGAGGAGTCGCTCGCGCATGGCACGCGGGAGGGCATCCTGCGCGGGCTGCGGCTGACCGGAGGCATCATCACCTCGGCGGGTCTTGTTCTCGCCGCGACGTTCACCGCGCTGTCGGTGATCCCGGTGCTGTTCCTGGTGCAGATCGCGTTCATCGTCGCCTTCGGCGTGCTGCTGGACACGTTCATCGTGCGGTCGCTGCTCGTGCCCGCGCTCGCGACGGATGTCGGTCGCGCGATCTGGTGGCCGTCGAAGCTCTCCCGCGCTGAGCGCTGAGCGCTGAGGTATCAGTCGCAGACATCGGAGTCCGTCTTCGCATCCTGGTGGACTCGGAGTCGCCCGGACCCGTCGGTCGTGAACTCGACCAGTCGCTCGTAGCGCAGCGGTCCCCTCAGCTCGACGCGGTGCCCGTGCGCGTCGAGCTGCCCGACGAGTGAGGCGTCGACGCAGACCTCCGCAGTGATGCGCGTATCGGGGTGGGCGGGGCCAACCGTCGGGGGCGCTTGCAGGAAGCGAAACGCGGCGACATGGCGATAGCCGGTCTGGCGATAGCCGCTGTCGACGTAACCGGAGAGGTGCCACTGGAGCGCGTGCATCATGTCGGCACTGCTCCGCTCGCGCAACGTCGCGACGGTGTCGTCCGCCACGGTCCGTCGACGGAAGTCGTCCACGGCGCGCATCCAGTCGCGGTACGTCTGCTCGGCTTCCGAGCGCGGCGGCGCGCAAGCGGCCAGACCGATCGCGGCGAACAGGACGAGGGTGGCGGCGACGATGCGCATCGGCATGTGGCCGACGCTAGGTTCACGTTCGGGGTCGCTTCGCAGTCGTCCACAGCGAATGACCAGCGCCAATGCGCCTCAGTGTCTGTGGACGGACGTAACCTCGGTGCGTGACTGAGTTGACCTTCACCCACGACAAGACCGCGTCGCGCTACGAGCTGCGCCGTGGTGACGAGCTGGTGAGCGTTCTCGACTACCGCGACAACGGCCGGACGGTCGCGCTCACGCGCGCGTTCACGAACCCGGCGCACCGCGGCCACGGCTATGCCGCCATCGTCACCGAGCGCGCTGTCGCCGACATCGAGGCCGCCGGCGACCGCACCGTGCTGCCCGTGTGCTGGTACGTCGCGGACTGGTTCGAGCACCACCCGGAGCGGGCCGCCGTTCTGGAGGGCGCCGGCGTCCGCTGACCTCGTCATCGGTTCGGTCCGACTCAGCTCAGCGGTGAAGCGCGTCTCATTGAGTGCGTTCCTCTTCCTCGCTCGTTGAGCGAAGCGGATTCGAAACGCCCAAGCTGCGGGGCATCTTCGAGTGACCGTTCGATCGGGCGTCAGTCCGATCGAGCGAGCTGTCTCGCTCGGCGTCTGGTGAGCGCCGAAGGTGCAGAGCGGTAGATGCCGCGCGGGTCGATCCAGGGCGGCGCCTTGATCTCGGGAACCCCCCGGTTCATGCGGATGACCCATCCGGCGGTGTCGATCGTGTGGTGGTGCCACCAGCAGAGCAGTACCCCGTTGTCGGTGTGGGTCGGGCCGCCCTTGGCGTGATCCTGGACGTGATGGACCTCGCACCATGCGGCCGGCACGGTGCAGCCGGGGATGACGCAGCCACCATCGCGGGCGGTTATCGCCTTGCGCTGATGGTGGTTGAAGAGGCGCTCCTTGGTGCCGAGCTGCACGATCCGTCCGCTGTGGTCGAAGACAACCTTCTGCACCGCGCCGGTGCAGGCGACGCGATGCGCGAGCGCGGCCGGCACCGGCACGTCGATGCCGTCGATCGTGGCGACGCCATTCGGTGCATCGAGGTCTTCGAGAGCGACATGCACCAGCAATGTCGGAGCGGTGCCTCCCAGTGAGGGCGTCTCCTCGCTGCGTGCGGCGGCCTGGAGTGCGGACACGAGCAGGTCGTGCCGTTTCTGTGCAGCGGTGCGGGCGTCGCTGACGGCATCGTCGCTCGTCCACTCTTCGTCC
>NZ_JAPSJA010000050.1 GCF_031178525.1 Microbacterium sp. | reverse complement strand
CCTCGACCGCCTGCGAGAAGTTGTGCGCGCGCTTGAGGTCGTTCGTCCAGATGTAGGCCGCCAGCCCGTACTTGGTGTCGTTGGCGAGCTCGAGCGCCTCCTCGTCCGTGTCGAAGGGCGTGATCGCCACGACCGGCCCGAAGATCTCCTCCTGGAAGATGCGCGCATCCGGCTTGACGTCGGCGAACACGGTCGGGGCGACGAAGTTGCCCTCGTCGAAGCCCTCCGGACGGCCGCCGCCCGCCACCAGGCGACCCTCGCTCTTGCCGATCTCGACGTACGACATGACCTTGTCGTAGTGCTCGGGGTGCACGAGCGCACCGACCTCGGTCGCGGGGTCGTGCGGGTAGCCGACCTTCACGCGCTTGGCCTGGGCGGCGTAGCGCTCGACGAACTCGTCGTAGATGTCGCGCTGCACGAGGATGCGGGACCCGGCGGTGCAGCGCTCGCCGTTGAGGGAGAAGACGCCGAAGATCGTCGCGTCCACCGCGGCCTCGAGGTCGGCGTCGGCGAAGACGACGGCGGGGGACTTGCCGCCCAGCTCCATCGACAGGCCCTTCAGGTACGGGGCCGCGTTGCCGAAGATGATCTGGCCGGTGCGGCTCTCGCCCGTGAACGAGATGAGCGGCACGTCGGGGTGCTTCACGAGCGCGTCGCCCGCATCCTCGCCGAACCCGTGCACGATGTTGAACACCCCCTCGGGAAGGCCGGCCTCCTCGAAGATGCCGGCCCACAGCGACGCGGACAGCGGCGTGAACTCGGCGGGCTTGAGAACGACCGTGTTGCCGGTCGCGAGCGCGGGGCCGAGCTTCCACGATTCGAGCATGAACGGCGTGTTCCACGGCGTGATGAGGCCCGCGACGCCGATCGGCTTGCGGTTGACGTAGTTGATCTGGCGACCGGGCACCTTGAAGGTGTCATCGGCCTGAGCCACGATCAGGTCGGCGAAGAAGCGGAAGTTCTCGGCCGCGCGGCGGGCCTGGCCGAGTGCCTGGGTGATCGGCAGACCCGAGTCGAACGACTCGAGCTCGGCGAGGCGGGCGTCACGCGACTCGACGATGTCGGCGATCCGGTGCAGGATGCGCGAGCGCTCGCGCGGCAGCATCTTCGGCCAGGGGCCCTCCAGGAAGGCCGTGCGGGCGGCAGCGACGGCGGCGTCGATGTCTGCCTTCTTGCCCGCGGCGGCCCGGATGTAGGTCTCGTTCGACACCGGATCGAGCACGTCGAACGTGTCGCCGTCGATCGAGTCGACGTGCTCTCCGCCGATGTAGTGCTGGATCTTCTCCGGCAGGTCGGCGGGGACGTGGCGCTGGGTGTAGTCGGGGGTGCTCATGGGATTCCTCCGTCGGGGGTCAGTGGTCTGCCAGGTAGGCGTTCATGGTGCGCCAGCGGTGCTGGCGTGCGGCCATCTCGATCTCGAGCGGGTCGGCACCCGAGCGGATGAGCTCGAGGATCTCCGCGTGCTCGCGCACCGACTCGTGTGCGCGCCCGGGGACGTAGGCGAACGTCGAGTCGATCAGGCCCTGCAGGCGCGTCCAGCCGCGGTGGACGAGATCGAGGATGTGCGGGTTCGGGCACGGCTCGTACAGCACCGAGTGGAACTCCCGGTTCAGCCGGGTGAACGCGATCGGGTCGAAGTCGTCCAGCAGCGCGACCAGGCGCGCGTTCACGGCGGCGGCGCGATCCAGATCCGCG
Source organism: Microbacterium sp. (assembly GCF_031178525.1). Classification (GTDB taxonomy): domain Bacteria; phylum Actinomycetota; class Actinomycetes; order Actinomycetales; family Microbacteriaceae; genus Microbacterium. The sequence goes on along the minus strand of NZ_JAPSJA010000050.1, from coordinate 11,383 downwards.
CCGTCGAGCAGCGGCGCCGACAGCGCCGTGGCCACGCCCTCGACGACGCCGAGCGTCTGCATCGAATGGGCGTACTCGTCGCGATCGACGAGGGCCACCCGGGCGCCGACGTTGCGCTCGAACTCGACAAGGCCCTCGGCCTCGAGCCGGCGGATGGCCTCGCGCACCGGCACGACGCTCATGTCGAGCGCGTCCGCTATCGGCCCGAGCACCAGGCGGAAGCCGGGCCCGTACTCGCGTGACGAGATCCGTTGCCGGATCCAGTCGTACGCGCGCTGCGACTTGCTCGCGCTCTCGACGGTCGTCATCCGGCTGCGTCCTGGGTCTCGGCCTTCTCGGTGCCCGTGCCGCGCGTCTCGGCCTCGTAGCGCGCCCGCCACTCGGCATTCAGGGGGAACAGGCCGTCGACCGGGTGGCCGGCCTCGACCTGGGTCGCGATCCACGCGTCCTCGGCCTCCTGCGCGAGCGTCGCGTCGGCGACCTCCTCGGCGAGGGCCGGCGGGATCACGATCACGCCGTCGTCGTCGCCCACGATGATGTCGCCCGGCTGCACCGTGACGCCGCCGCAGGCGATCGTGACGTCGTGCTCCCACGGCACGTGGTAGCGGCCGAGCACGGCCGGGTGCGCGCCCTGCGAGAAGACAGGGATGTCGAACGAGGCGACCTGGGCGTAGTCGCGCACGCCGCCGTCGGTCACGATGCCGGCGGCTCCGCGGGCCTGCGCGCGCAGGGCCAGGATGTCGCCGAGGGTGCCGGAGCCGGCGTTGCCGCGCGCCTCGATCACGATGACCTCGCCGGGCTCGACCGCGTCGAACGCGCGCTTCTGCGCGTTGTAGCCGCCGCCGTGCGATGTGAAGAGGTCCTCGCGCAGGGGCACGAAGCGCAGCGTCTTGGCGGTGCCGACGATCTTCGCGCCGGGCGTGTTCGACGTCGGTCCGTCGATGAAGATCGAGCGGATGCCGCGCTGCCGCAGCGCCTGCGACAGGCCCGCGACCGGAGCCTCGAGCAGCTTTGCGCGCAGCCGGTCGTTCAGGATCGGCGCGGGGGCAGGCAGGCCCGCCGCCTCGCGCGAGCCCCAGGCCTCCTCGCGCTGCAGGTCGTTCACGGACGGCAAAGATCCGAGCGCCGGGTCGAACTCTCCTGCGCCCTCGACCACGCGGGTGACGAGACGTCCGCTCGACGGGGCTCCGGGCGCATCCGGGGCGTCCACCTCGACCTCGATGACGTCGCCGGGCACCGCGACCGACGAACCCGCGGGCGTGCCGGTCAGGATGACGTCGCCCACCTCGAGCGTGAAGTGCTGCGACAGGTCGGCGACGATCTGCGCGAACGGGAAGATCAGGCGGTCGCCGGCCGTGCTGTCGTCCTGCACGAGGACGCCGTTGCGCCACGTGCGCACGCGCAGGGCCTCGGGATCGACTCCGCGCGCGTCGATCAGCTGCGGGCCGAGCGGCGTGTAGCCGTCGCGCCCCTTGTTGCGCACGTTGGAGCCCTTGTCGTTGCCGCGCAGGTCGTACAGCCCCCAGTCGTTCGAGGCGGTGACCCAGCCGACGTGATCCCATGCCTGCGCGAGCGGAACGCTGCGTGCCGGCGTGCCGATGATGAGGGCGATCTCGCCCTCGAACGCGAGCAGCTCGGTTCCGGCGGGCCGCTCGAGCTCGGCGCCCGATGCGGCGACCGAGCTCGCCGGCTTGAAGAAGTAGGAGGGAGCGGCGGGCCGGCGCCCGCGCTGCGCGGCCCGGGACTCGTACGCGAGGTGCACCGCGATGATCTTGCCCGGCACGGCGGGCAGTGCCGCGAAGCGGGGATCGGTCGCCAGATGGGTCACACCGAGCTCCTTTGCTCTCGTCTGCTCCGCGGTCCGGAGCGTCGTATCTGAAATAATATACGATCCGGATGCGCCGTCAAGCGGGTCTCACGCGCGGGGATCCCGGCCGCGCAGGACGCGAAACCATATGGCGTGAACGAGACCACAGGGTCTGGCGCGTTCGAACCCTGTGGTCTCGTTCACACGATGTGGTTTGGGCCCGAGGGGGCAGGTCAGGTGCGCTGCGGGTCCAGGCCGCGCGCGATCGCCGCGGTGGCGGCGAGCCAGGCGCGCTGGGTGGCGGGGCGCAGGGCGTTGAAGTGCAGGTAGCCGCCCGCCATCGCCGGGTCGTAGGGGATCGCGGCGACCTCGCGCGAGAGTTCGCGGTAGCCGTCGACGACGCTCTGAACCTCTGCCGCGTTCGCATGCGGATCCGCCTGGCTCACGACCGCGACCGATTGCTGGACGAGCTTCGCCGAGCGCTCGTCGCGGTCGGAGAGGGCCTCGAGCAGCAGCGCCCCGGCCTCCGCATGCTCTGCGCGCGTCGTCGTCGCGAGCACGATCTGGTCGGCGAGGTCGATCATGCGTCGCCACATCGGGTCGGACTCGTCGTTGCCGGAGTCCATGATGATGAGGCGGTAGTACTTGGCCGCGACGGAGTGGATCCGGTCGATGTCCTCCTTCTTGATGCGCTGCTCGTCGGCGAGGAGCATCGGGCGCGAGCGGAGCACGTCGTAGCGGTCCCGGGTCTGGTGGTGCACGAAGTGCGCGAGGTCGGCCGACTGCGCCTGCGCCGACAGCAGCCGCTCGGTCTCGGGGAGCAGATTGTGCAGGCTCGCGTCGTGCGGCCCCTGCTCGGTGCGCCAGCCCAGCGTGCCGCGCGTCTGGTTGTTGTCCCACGCGAGCACGCCCGCGCCGCCGTAGCGCGCGAACACCGCGGAGGTGAGGATCGTCGTCGGGGTCTTGCCGCTGCCGCCCTTCGCATTCACGATCGCGATCGTGCGCGGGCCGGGCCAGTGCTGCGACACCGTGGCCATGTCGGCGCGCTCGGCGCGCTCATCGGAGCTCGGCGGCACGCGCATGCCGGACCGGACGAGGAACCCCCGCCAGCCGCGCTGGGCCGGCTCCTCCGCGCGCTCCGGCGTCAGGAACGAGCGGCGGCCGTCGGGCGGCGACTCGCGGCGGGTGCGCGCGGGGCGCTCGCCGCGACGAGATTCCCTGTGCTCGCCGCGCCGCACGGGGGCCTCGCTGCGGGACACCCGGGGGCCGGGCAGCTCGGGCGACGTCTCCAGCGGGGCGAAGACGTCCGTGGCGTCGGTGGCGGGCGCGGCCGAGGTCGACGTCGGCGCGGGCGTCGAGGCCGGGGGCTCCTCGGAGCGCGGGGGAGGAGGCGCGGTGGCCGATGCGGGGCCCGCGGGGACTCCCGCGGCCGGCGCTGCCGCACCCGCGGGGCCCGCGGCGGCTCCCGCGCTCGGCGACGCCGTGGCGGCGGGGTCCGGTGTCGGATCGACGGATGCCGTCGCCTTGGGTGTCGACGCAGCGGACATGGGCTGAGGCGCCGATGCGACGGGGCGCGTGTCGGTCGACTCCCGCTGACGACGTCGCATGGGCGGTCCGGGGCTCGGGTCATCGACGACGTCGCTGTCGTCGTCGGCTTCGTCGTACGCCACATCCAGAATCGTCCGGCGCGACGCGGCCGGACCCGGAGGCGAGAGATCCGGCGACTCCGCCGCCGCGGGCGACTCGCCCGCGTTCGCGCCGCCGCCCTGCTCCGCCTCGGGCGCGGTCGAGAACGGCTCGCCGTCCGGGGCCACGCTGCCCGCCGTGCCGTCCTGCGCGGCGTCCGGCTCAGGCTGCGCGGCGGCGTCGGCGTCCTCGTCCGGCTCGACGTTGCCGTCGGCGTGCACGATCAGCGGCCAGGATCCATCGGGTTCCGTGACGTGCAGGCGCACGGCCTCGCCGCGTTCCTGCGCCGCGGCGATCGCGTGCATCATGATCGCGTGTCGTCCATCCTCGACGCTCGAGGTGTCGAACTCGGTGCGGTCGTCGCCGGCCGCGATCGCGGCGGTTCCGTCCTCTTCCACGATCGCCACGAGCATCACTGTGTCGGAAGCGGGCATCGTCACTCCTCCCATTGCGGGAGCCCAGGTCAGGGCGGATTCTCGTCATCCCACCGCAGCGAGGGGGACCGGGTCAACCCCCTGGAAGTCGGGGCGTTCTGACGCAAGGAGCGGCCGCGATCCTGCACGATACGAAAGATCACGAATTCTTGTGCCCGCCGTGCGCGGAAATCGAAGGGATCTGCTTCGTACGCTCGAAGGGCAGCAGCGTCGGCGCGATCCGCCGGCCATCGACGAGGGAGTGATGAGCGAGCGTGAGCGAGAAGTCCGAGGCGCACAGCGTGGAACAGTACAGGGCCGAGTGGGTCGCGCGTGAGGAGCTGGCGGAGCGGATGATCCCGCTGATCGGTCGGCTGTATCGCACCCATGGCATCGTGCCGTCCATCCACGGTCGCCGACTCATCAACCGTTCGCCGATCGAGATCGTCAAGGCCCACCGCTTCGCGCGCCTGCACGGCGACGACGTTCTGGATCCCCTCAAGACGCTCGCCGTGCTCGAGTCGATCGACCGGATCGGGCCTGGAGCCTCCTCGATCGATGTCGCGCGCCTGGTCTCTCGCTATGACGAACGCGGCGGCTCCTACGAGGGGGCGGACATCGACGCGTTCCTGCGCGAGGAGCTCGCCGAAGTGATCGATGCCGAGACGCCGCAGCCGACCGACGTCGTGCTCTACGGGTTCGGTCGCATCGGACGCCTGCTCGCGCGCATCCTGCTGGCCCACACGGGGAACGGATCGGGCCTGCGCCTGCGAGCCATCGTCGTGCGCAGGGGCGGCGACGCCGACCTGAAGAAGCGCGCCAGCCTGCTGCGCCGGGACTCTGTGCACGGGCCCTTCGCGGGCTCGATCGAGATCGACGAGCAGAACGAGACCATCCTCGCGAACGGCACGCTGATCCAGGTGATCTACTCGGACGACCCCGCGACGGTCGACTACGAGCAGTACGGCATCCGCGACGCGATCGTCGTCGACAACACGGGCCGCTGGCGCGACGAGGCCGGGCTCTCGCAGCACCTGCGGTCGAAGGGCGTCGCTCGCGTGCTGCTCACCGCTCCCGGCAAGGGATCGCTGAAGAACATCGTCTACGGCGTCAACGGCGACGACATCGGCGCGGAAGACCGGATCGTCTCGGCCGCGTCCTGCACGACGAACGCGATCACGCCCGTGCTGGGCGTGATCGACGGCTCGTACGGGGTCGTGCGCGGGCACGTCGAGACCGTGCACTCGTTCACGAACGACCAGAATCTGATCGACAACTTCCACAAGGGCGACCGCCGCGGGCGCTCGGCCGTGCTGAACATGGTCATCACCGAGACCGGGGCCGCCAAGGCCGTCGCCAAGGCCCTGCCGCAGCTCGCGGGCAAGCTGTCGGGGAGCGCGATCCGCGTGCCGACTCCCGACGTATCGCTCGCGATCCTGAACCTGCAGCTCGGACGCCCCACGACGAAGGACGAGCTGAACGGCTTCCTGCGCCAGGTGTCGCTGACGTCCCCGCTGCGGCAGCAGGTCGACTACATCGAGTCTCCCGAGGTGGTCTCGACCGACTTCGTCGGCAACAACAAGGCCGGCATCGTCGACGGACTCGCGACCATAGTGGACGGCGAGAACGTCGTGCTCTACGTCTGGTACGACAACGAGTACGGCTACTCCTGCCAGGTGGTGCGGGTGCTCGAGAAGATGGCGGGCGCACACCCGCTCGTGCTGCCGGAGCGGGAGCCGGTGCTCGCGGACGACGCCGCCCCGCCGTCGCGGGCGGCCGGGCCGGTGTCCGACGCCGCGGATCGCATCCCTGCCGGGGTCTGAGCCGCTGTCGACGTCGCCCGCGCCGACTACCCTGGGAGGGGCGGATCAGCCGGTCCGCACTGTCCGGGATCGCGCCGGTGGCCGACCCGCCGACGGCCGGTTCGCCGGTCGGATCGTCCTCGGCCATCACTGACGGCCGGATCGCTGACGGGAGGTGCCGTGGGACGCAAGGCCGATGCCATCGACGAGGGCGTGGCCATCGCGCTCGCCGCCGCGCGACTGTCGGTGAAGAACGCGATCCTGGTGAGCACGATCTCGCTGGGGGAGTCGTTCGATCCGCAGCACTTCACGGGCACGGCTCGCGCCGTGCTGGTCGCTCTCGCGGACGAGCAGGATGCCGCGTCCGATGCGATGTCCCGCGCGCGCAAGGCGGCCTGGGGTCGGCACACGCAGCCGCATGGCACGCACGACTATCGCGACCGGGACGTGCGCAACCTGCGGCGCCGCGCGAAGCTGTACGCGGGCGTCGCGAAGGCGCTGCGCACGCTTGCGGAGGATCCCGAGCGGCTGCGTGACCTCGTCGAGCGCGCGCGCGAGGCGGCCTGGCAGGACGTCGAGACGAACCTGCAGGGCCGCCTGCGGGTGGAGGCGATGCGGCCCGAGCAGGACCCCGACTACGAGAAGATGCGCGACGCGCGCATGCAGGCCCTGCGCCTGGTCGACCTGCAGAAGCTGTCGGCGCAGGCCCGCCGCAGGCGCAAGGCCGCCGCCGACGAGACCGCCGGCGCGTCGTCCTGATCCGACGCGCCCGGGCATGCTCGCGCAGCCGTCCCGATTCGCGACCATGCGCGGCGATGATGTACAGTAGACGGGTTGCCACGGCAACGTGGGGATCCCCGGATCCGCGCATGAGCGCCCGTAGCTCAATGGATAGAGCATCTGACTACGGATCAGAAGGTTAGGGGTTCGAGTCCCTTCGGGCGCACACTGTGTTGAGACAGTGACGAAAAGGCCTCCGCTTCGGCGGGGGCCTTTTCTGCTCCTCCGGCCGCCTCCGCGCGAGCGCCGCGGGGGAATGCCACCTGCACTCGCGCTGTTCGCGTCCGACAGAGTCGCCCGCCCCGCGTCGAGAGCCGCGCGCGGGTGGGCGGCAGCGCCTGGTGCGCTCCCGCGCACCGCTCACCGGAGGAGACGACGTGGCGTGGAGCACTCGCGAGCTGGCCCAGCTCGCCGGAACGACCGTCAACACGATCCGTCACTACCACCGGCTCGGGCTGATGGACGAGCCGGACCGCGAGGACAACGGGTACAAGCAGTACTCGGTGAGCCACCTCGTGAGGCTGCTGCGGATCCGGCGGCTCGCCGACCTGGGCGTCCCGCTCGCGCAGATCGGCGCGGTCGAGGCCGGCGGCGAGCCGACGCTCGCGGCCCTGCGTGACCTCGACATCGACCTCGCCGCGAGCATCGATCGCCTGCGGAAGGCGCGCGCCGACATCGCGGCGATCATGCGCGAGCGCGCACCCGCTGACGTGCCCGCCGGCTTCGAGTCGGTGGCGATGCGCTTGTCGCAGTCGGACACCTCGATGATCCACATCTACTCGCAGCTGTACGACCAAGCGGCTCTCGACGACGTGCGGAAGATGGTCGAGCAGTACCCCGCGGACATCGACCGGGAGTTGGAGGAGCTCGCGGAGGATGCGGACGAGGCGACGCGCGAGGATCTGGCGGAGAGGCTGGCTCCCGACATCGCGCAGAGCCTGCGCGACTATCCGTGGCTGAGGGATCCGGTGGGGCGGCTGAAGAAGAGCACGCCGGCCACGGCGGAGACCTTCGTCGAGGCCGTCGTCGAGCTCTACCGGCCCGCCCAGCTGCAGGTCCTCTATCGCGCCAGCATGATCGCCCACCGGATGCTCGACGCGGCGGGCGCCGCGGGCGCGGCGGGCGCGGCGGGAGACGAGGGCGCTTCCGAGCCTTCCGACCCCGCCGGAACTCCCAGCGCTTGACCATGTTCTGAGAACACGCCCTCTACTGGGATCGCGTCGAAAGTCGACGCCATCTCACGGTGAGGAATCCCATCGTGAACCCCTTCGGGGATCTCGTCATCCACTTCCAGGAGCTCGTGGCCCGCGTGCCGGAACTCGTCCAGCCCTTCATCGTGACGCTCGCCGCCGCGATTCCGTTCATCGAAGCGGAGGGAGCCGCGATGATCGGCGTCATCGGCGGCATGAATCCCTTCGTCGCCGGCATCGCGGCCGCGATCGGCAACTTCCTGGCCGTGCTGGTCGTCGTTGCGGTGAGCTCCCGGGCCCGCGCCGCTGCCGTGCGGCGACGAGGATCGCGCAGCACCGCCGTCGCCGAGGGTGCGGGCCGCGTCGCGACCCTGACGTCCGTGGAGGTCGCCCCCGCCAAGTCGGAGTCGAAGGGACGTGCCCGCTTCAAGAAGTGGCTCGTCCGGTTCGGCGTCCCGGGCGCGAGCATCCTCGGCCCGCTCGCGATCCCGACGCACTTCACGTCCGCGATCCTGATCGCGTCCGGCACGGCACGCGGCTGGGTGCTGCTGTGGCAGGGTGTCGCGATCGTGCTGTGGACGACCGTCACCACGGTGTCCGGATGGCTCGCTCTCCACTTCCTCATCCTCGCGTGATCAAGTCGACCTCGAAGGAGACAGCATGAACGACCGAACCGGACGGTCGACGGCCGACGAGCCCGAGACGGGCGGCGACGGCGCAAGCCTCGGCGCCCCGACGCTCGCCGAGGACCTGCTGCTGCTCCTGTTCCAGCCCCACTCCGGGGCGGAGCGGAGCAGCGGCACCATCGCGGGCGAGAACACCCTCTTCTACGCGCTCGGAGGGGCAGTGCTCGCCGACCTCGCACTCGGAGAGCGCATCCGCACGACAGAGGGGCGAGGCGGGGCGGTGACCGTCGAGACCATCGAGGGGCGCCGGCCCGTCGATCGTCTGCTCGGCGCCGCCTGGGATCACATCGCGGAGAAGCCCCGCGGCGTCCAGGCGGTGCTCGCCGCGGTCGGTCCGACGCTGCGCGGGCCGGTGCTGGATCGGCTCGTGGACCGCGGCGACATCCGGCTCGGAACCCGCAGGGTGCTGGGGCTGTTCGACGCCGCCGTCCTCGAGGACGGCGGAAGCGGCAGGCGGGCAGAACTCGTCAGCGAGGTGCGCGGGGTGCTGGTCGACGGCGCCGTGCCGTCGCCCCGGACCGCGGCGCTCGCCGCGCTGCTGTACGGCAGCGGCACGCTTCCGCAGTTCCATCCGGCGATCCCGTGGACGTCGCCGGTGATCGCGCGCGCCGAAGAGCTCAAGCGGGGCAGCTGGGGTGCCGGAGGCGCCGCCGAGGCCGTGGCGCGCACGATGACCGCCACCATCGTGAACAACGTCATCGTCGCGGCCGCCCTGCTGCCGCGCACATGACGCGAAGGGCCGATCGATGACATCTCCGCTCACGTCCGCCGGAGCCGCCGCACGCGTTCCGCTCCGGCGCCGTCCCTTCCGGGTCATCCGCGAGAACCGGCGCGCGTACCTGATCCTGAACGCCGCAGCGTACGGGCTCGCACTCGTCGGGTTCGTGCTCGGGGTCGTCTTCCCCGACCTCAACGCGGCCCAGGCGGCGTCCCTCGAGGAGGACGGCACGGGCGAGCTCGTGCGGTGGCTCGTGAACGTCCCGCCGCTGTTCGCGCTCACGATCCTCGGGGTCAACGTCTTCCGGCTCGGGCTGCTGACGATCGTGCTGCCGTCCCTCGTCGTGCCCTTCGCCGGCCTCGCGCTGTTCGGCTACTGGGCCGTCGAGACCGGCATCACGATCGCGCCCGCCTCGCCGCAGGGATGGGTGGCCCTCATTCCCCACGCGCTGACGTTCGTGATCGAGCTCCAGGCGTACGTCCTGCTGCTGCTCGGCGCGTATCTGGTCGGAAGGCACTGGCTGTGGCCCCGCCGCGTCGGCGCGGGGAACCGGCGGCGGGCCTACGTCCAGGGTCTGCGACGGCTCGGCCTCCTGGCGCTGCCGGCCCTCGCGCTGCTCGTCGTCGGCGCGCTGTGGGAGGCGTACTCGCTGCGCTACCTCGTGCACCCGCTGACCCAGCTGCTGCTCTGACGGCGCGGCGCCGCGAGCGCGAGCGGCGCCGTCCGCGCTCAGGCGATCTCGCGTTCTCAGGGGCGGATCAGCGCATCCGCTCCTGAGAACGCGTCATCTCCGGAGAACGCGTGCGGCCGTCGACGCTTCGGCCGCTTGTTCGCTCAGAGCGAACAACCTCTCAGTCGGCGGGACGATCCCGGCGCAGCTTCTGCGTCAGGTCGCGCAACTGGCGCAGCTCGTCCTCGGTGAGCACCGACATCCGCTCGGCGATGGAGCGGCCATGCTCCGTGGCGATCAGCCGGAACGCGCGTGCGCCCTTGTCGGTCGCCGTGACGAGGGCTCCGCGTCCGTCCGTCGGATCCGAGCACTTCGTGACGAGGCCGCGCGCGACCATCCTGTCGACGAGCCGCGAGACGCTCGGCTGGCTGATGAGCATGTTGGCGGTGACATCCCGCAGGCGGGCCGACATCTCGGGGGCGCGCGTGACCGTCAGCAGCACGTCGTACTCGGGCTGTGTCAGGTCGGTGCCGGTGAAGTCGGATGCGACCTCGCCGAAGATCTCGTGCTGGGCGCGGAAGAGGCTCTCCCACGCCTCCACCGCGAGCCTTCGATCAGCCATGAGCCAAGCGTATCCGCGCGGTTCGCCCCTAGCGTGGTGGCTATGAGGCGATTGTTGACCGGTCTGATGCTGGCGGCCGCGGCGGCGCTCACGTTCTCGGTGCCGGCGGCGGCCGACGACGAGGAGCTGCAGGACTTCAGGTTCGACAGCCTCACCGCACAGATCGAGCTGGGTCGTGACGCGGACGGCGTCGCCCGTGCGCGGATCACCGAGACGTTCGTCGCCGTGTTCCCGGAGCAGGACCAGAACCGAGGGATGCAGCGCCGGATCCCGCAGGACGACGATTGGACGCCGCTGCGGCCGACGCTCGAGTCGGTCACGGACGAACGCGGCGAGGAGCGGCCGGTCGAGACCGAGTCCGATGACGGCTACCTCGTGGTGACGTCGGCCGTGCCCGAGGGGCAGTTCGTGCACGGTCGCGAGACGTACGTCTTCACCTACACGGTCGAGAACGTGGGCCGGCTCATGGACAACGGCCTCGAGGAGTTCTTCTGGGACCTGCTCGGCGAGGAATGGCCGCAGCCGTTCGGCGAGGTCGAGGCGACCGTCACGGTGGATCCCGCGCTCGCAGAGGAGCTGACGGGCGACGCGCGCGTCTACGCGGGCGACGTCGGATCGACCGACTCCGAGACGCTCGAGCCGCAGGAGCAGCCCGACGGCTCGGTGCGCTTCGAGGCCCGCTACACCGCCGTGCAGCCGTTCCAGCCCGTCACGTTCGCGATCGGGTTCGAGCCCGGCACGTTCACTCCGTTCGACGCCTCGATCGCCGCGTCGCCCGGTGCGCTGCTGCAGCTCGGCGGCGGCGTGGCGGGCGCCATCGCGCTCGGCTGGGCGGTCGTGGTCCGGCGTCGGCGGCTGCAGGACGACCCTGGCCGGCCGGTGGTGATCGCGGAGTATGCTCCGCCGCGCGACATCGATGCGGCCACGGCCGCGGCCATCCTGGGGCGCGCGACGAAGATCGTCCCGGCCGAAGTGCTCGAGCAGGCCGTGGGCGGTGCGCTGCGCATCG